>JAKBCJ010000128.1 GCA_021807975.1 Pseudomonadota bacterium
CGACGCCCGCCCGCTGACCGCCGATACGATCTGGAAGAAGGTTCTCAAACATACAATCTGGCTGGGCATCGCGTTCTGGACCGGCGGCGCCTGGATCATGTACTACGTCGATGCGCCGACGGTGACCCTTCAATTCTGGACACTGTCCGCATCCAGCGAAGTTTATTTCTTCACCGGCCTGTTCACCGCGACAACCTATCTTCTCGCCGGATGGGCCCGCGAGCAGGTCTGCACCTACATGTGCCCCTGGCCGCGCTTCCAGTCCGCGATGCTGGACGACCAAAGCTTCACCGTCACCTATCAGGCATGGCGCGGCGAGCCCCGTACCCGCGGCAAGGCCCGCTCCGGCGGTGACTGCATCGATTGCGGCGCCTGCGTCACCGCCTGCCCTACCGGAATCGACATCCGCGACGGCATCCAGCTTGAGTGCATCAACTGCGGCCTGTGCATCGACGCCTGCAACCACGTCATGGACCGGACGAAACGCGATCCATGGCTGATCACATGGGACACCGAGGCCCGCCAAAGCGCCAAAAAGGCCGGCCGGTCCGAACCCATCCGCATCTTCCGCCCGCGCACGATCATCTATTTGTCGGTTCTGGTTATAGCGATGACCGGCATGACCACCGCGCTGCTCACCCGCTCGACCCTTGGGCTGTCAGTGCAACGCGACCGGGCACCGGTGTTCGTCCGATTGGCCAGCGGCGAACTGCGGAACGGCTATACCTTGAAGATTGCCAACAAAACCCAGACCGAAAGCCGTTTCGACCTGACCGTCGATGGCCTGCCGGGTGCCGAACTGGTGGTGGCCGAGGGCGATCCTAAGCCGGAACCGGTGCTGCACCTGCCCAGCAACGCCGACGAAGTCGATTCGTTCCGGGTTTTGGTGACCGGACGCCCGGTCTCTCTGGTCAATGGCTCGCAGCCGATCGAGTTCATCCTGCGCGACACCGCAACCGGCCGCCAGACGGTCTATCACTCCACATTCATGGGTCCTCAAGGATACGGCAAATGAATTCATCCGCATGGCGCTGGTTCCCGCATTGGCTGATCGCCTCCATGGCCTTCGTGTTCCTGGTTAATGCCTATATGGTCTATGATGCCTACACGACGTTTCCCGGCGTGGCGGGGCAGGACGGGTTCGACCTCAGTAACGAATACAAGCAGGTGCTGGAGGCAGCCCGGAAACAGGCGGCGCTGGGCTGGCAGGTGGAAGCCGCGATTGGCGACGGCCGGTACCCGACCTTGCGGCTGACCGGCAAGGACGGTTCGGCCCTGGCCGCCGACACGATCGCCGCCCGGGCGGAACGGCCGGTCGGGCCGCCCTCCACGACGGTTCTGACCTTTCGCTCGGCCGGGGAGGGCCGGTACAAGGCCGAGCAGACCTTGGCGGCGGGGCAATGGGACGTGATGCTGAGCGTCCAGGCAAATGGCCATGTTTTCAATGCGACCCGGCGCGTGGCGACCCGGTGATTCCATGACCGCGGCCGTGTCCCGGATCGCTGCGGTCGCCGGGATGCCATCCACGGCGTTTCTCGGCGAGCGCGCTGAAGTCAGCCCACCGACGGTTACCGCTGCCTGCGCCCATTGCGGATCGCCCGTGCCGGCGGGGCAGACGTACTGCTGCTCCGGCTGCGCCTCGGCCCGGGACATCATCGAGGGCATGGGCCTTGGCCGGTACTACGCCCAACGCCTGCTGGATGCCGGGTCCCGGGCGTTGCGGCCCGAACCGGCGGAACGATGGGATCTGGCCCGCCATATCGTTGCCAAACCGGACGGCGGCAAGGAACTGACCCTGGCGGTTGACGGCCTGCAATGCGGCGCCTGCGTGTGGCTGATCGAGTCCGTGCTGGCGAAAGAGCCCACCGTCACCGCCGGGCGCGTGAACATGACGACCCGCCGCCTGCGGTTGGAATGGAATGGCGCCGACGAGGATGCCGACCGGCTGGTGGGCCGGATCGAGACCCTGGGCTATCGGCTGGTGCCGTTCGACGTGTCGGCCCTGGCCGCCGTCCGCGACCGCACCGGACGGATGCTGATGCGGTCGCTGGCGGTGGCCGGTTTCGCCGCCGGCAACGTGATGCTGATCTCGATCGGCATCTGGGCCGGCCAGGGCCACGTCATCGACCCGATCGGGCCGGCGACCATGGCACTGCTGCACTGGGTATCGGCACTGATCGCCATGCCCGCCATCGCCTATGCCGGGCGGCCGTTCTTCGCATCGGCCCTGGGGGCACTGCGGCAGCGGCGCACCAACATGGATGTGCCGGTCAGCCTGGGGGTGCTTCTGGTCACCGGCCTGAGTCTGGTGGAAACCATCCACGGTCGCGATCACACCTATTTCGACTCCGCCGTTACGCTGTTGTTCTTCCTGCTGGTCGGGCGCGTGCTGGACCACAGGGCGCGCGGACAGGCGCGGGCCACGGCGGAACAGTTGCTGGCCCTGCGTTCGGCGGACGTCGCGGTTTTGCAGTCCGATGGCTCGATACGCCGAACAGCGCAGGAGCAGGTGGCCGAGGGCGACCTGGTACTGGTGGCTGCCGGTGAGCGGATCGGCGTGGATGGCATTCTGACAAGCGCCACCGCAACGCTGGACAGCAGCCTGGTGACCGGCGAAAGCCTGCCGGTGGAGGCCAAACCGGGCGCCGCCGTCTATGCCGGAACGCTGAATCTGGGCGCCTCGCTAACCGTCCGAACGACCGCGACCGGCGGCGCGACGCTGCTGGCGGAATGTGCCCGGCTGATCGAGGCCGCCGAATCCCGCCGCGGCCGGTTTGTGGTCCTGGCCGACCGGGTTGCCAAACGATACGCTCCCGCCGTCCATTTATGTGCCCTGCTGACCTTCCTGTGGTGGTTTTTCGCCATGGGCGCGCCAGCCGAACAGGCATTGCTGACCGCGAGCGCAGTGCTGATCATCACCTGTCCCTGCGCACTCGCACTCGCGGTCCCGGCCGTGCAGGTCATCGCAACCAGCCGCCTGTTCCGCGGCGGCATGCTTTTGAAATCCCCCACCGCGCTGGAGCGGTTGGCCGAGGTCGATACCGTCGTATTCGACAAAACCGGCACTTTGACCGAACCCCTCCTGAGCCTCGGCGGCAGCCCGGACCCGGCTGCACTGCGCGAGGCAGCGTCGATTGCGGTTTCCAGCCGCCATCCGCTGGCCCGTTCGCTGGTGTCGGCGGCTGGTTCGGCAGTACCCGCCGAAGGGGTGGTGGAACATCCCGGTCAAGGTCTGTCCGCCGGAGACGTGCGGCTGGGCAGCCGTATTTTCTGCGGGGCGGCGGAGGGTGCGGCGGACGGGCCTGAAATATGGCTGTCCCGCCCCGGACAAGCGCCGGTTCGCTTCCGCTTCGACGAACGCCCACGTTTGGATGCCGCCGAGATCGTCGGGCGCCTGCGCAACATGGGCCTGTCGGTAAAGCTGATCTCCGGCGACCGAACCGAACAGGTGCAACGCATCGCGGACCAGCTTGGGATCGACGACTGGCGGGCCGGCTGCACCCCGGTCGATAAGGTCGCCGTCATCGAGGGTCTGGCGAAAATGGGCCGCAACGTCCTGATGGTAGGGGACGGAATCAACGACGGCCCTGCCCTGGCCGCCGCGTCGGTGTCCGCATCTCCGGCCACGGCGGCGGATGTCAGCCAGACCGTCGCCGATCTGGTGTTCCAAGGTGCCAAACTCGAACCCATCCTCATCGCGCTCCGCACCGCTCGGCGGGCGAAATCCGTCATGCGGCAGAACCTGGCGTTGTCGATCGGCTATAACATCGCGATGGTGCCATTGGCAGCCGCCGGGCTTGTCACGCCCTGGCTGGCCGCGGCGGCGATGTCCAGTTCGTCGCTGCTGGTCATGGTCAACAGCCTGCGCCTGCACCGGGAGGCAAAACAATGACCATTATTCTGTTTCTGCTGGTTATCAGCCTGACGATCGCCGTGGGCGGGCTGTGGTTCTTCCTGTGGTCGCTGCGGTCGGGGCAATACGACGACATGGACGGCGCCGCGAACCGGATCCTGTTCGACGATCCGAACGACGCGCCAGCCAGGAAAAAGACACCGGCCCGGGCAGTTCCGTAACTGGCCGGGCCGGCGCCGTCAGCCGTTCAACTGCTGTGCCAGCGCGTGCATCACCCGATAGCACGGCAACACCTGTGCCACACTGGCATTTGGTTCGCGCTTTTCGCGGATGGCGGCGATGAACTCGCGGTCTTGCAATTCGATTCCGTTCATCGAGACATCGACCTTTGACACGTCGATCGGTTCTTCCTTCCCCGTGAACAGATCGTCATAGCGGGCGAGGTAGGTTCCCGTATCGCCGATGTAACGGAAGAATGTGCCGAGCGGCCCGTCGTTGTTGAAAGACAGACTAAGTGTGCAAATCGCGCCGTTCGCCGCCTGAAGCTGGATCGACATGTCCATCGCGATTCCCAGTTTCGGGTGGATCGGCCCTTGGATCGCGTTTGCTTTCACGATGGCCGAGCGGGTCTGATACTGAAACAGATCGATGGTGTGGGCGGCGTGGTGCCACAGCAGATGATCGGTCCAGCTTCTAGGCTGGCCCAGGGCGTTCATATTGGTACGCCGGAAAAAGTAAGTCTGCACATCCATCTGTTGAATATTGAATTCGCCGGCATCGATTTTCCGCCGCAACCATTGGTGGCTGGGATTGAACCGCCTGGTGTGGCCGCACATGGCGGTCAGGCCGGTCTTTTGCTGCAAGGCAACCAGCGCCTGCGCATCGGCCAGCGAGTCCGCCATCGGAATTTCGACTTCCACATGCTTGCCCGCCCGCAGGCAGGCCATCGCCTGGGCGGCGTGCATCGGCGTCGGCGTGGCCAGGATCACCGCGTCCACAGGCTTCAGAGCCAGGATTTCGGCCAGATCGGCCGCGACGTGGGGAATGCCGTACTTGCCGGCGACCGCCCTGGTTGCCTCCATCCCGTCGCTGACCAGAGACACGACCTCCACTCCGGCGATGTTCTTCAATCCGTCCAGGTGCTTGATCCCGAACGCACCGGCACCCGCCAGGGCAACCCTGATCGTTTCGCTCACCCTATTCTCCTGTTTCGTCCGGCCAGTACAGGCGCATCGGATTGTCCACCAGCAGCTTCTGCCGCAGGTCCGGCGTGGTCGCGATATGCGGAATAAAATCGACCAGCAGCCCATCGTCCGGCATGTGGCCCTTCAAATTCGGATGCGGCCAGTCGGTGCCCCACAGCACCCGATCCGGGAATGTTTCGACGATACGCCTGGCGAATGGAATGACATCGCGGTAGGCGTTCTGTTCGCCGTTCAGCGCGGGTGGGCCAGAAACGGACAGACGCTCCGGACAGCTTACTTTCGACCAGACATTCGGGTGCCGCGCCATGAACTCCACGAACAGTGCGAATTCCGGCCCGTCGATCGGTTTGGCCACGTCGGGCCGGCCCATGTGGTCCACCACCACCGTGGTTGGCAGAGCCGTGAAGAAATCCCACAGTTCGGGCAAATCGACTGATTCGAAATAGATCACGATATGCCAGCCCAGTCTCGCGATCCGGCCGGCGATTTCCAGCAATTCGTCCTTGGGGGTGAAATCAACCAGCCGCTTGAGGAAGTTGAAGCGCACACCGCGTACACCGGCCGCATGCATCGCGTGCAGATCGGCGTCGGCGACGTCCCGCCGCACGGTGGCGATGCCCCGGGCCTTGCCGCCGGAATGTACCAGCGCATCGACCATTGCCCGGTTGTCGGCGCCATGGCACGTCGCCTGCACCACCACGTTGCGCGCGAAACCAAGATGGTCCCGCAGGTCATACAGTTGCTGTTTGGACGCGTCGCAGGGCGTGTATTTCCGTTCCGGCGCGAACGGGAATGTATCGCCCGGCCCGAACACATGGCAATGCGCATCCACGGCGCCCGGGGGCACCTGGAAGCGAGGCTTCGATGGGCCGGCATACCAGTCCAGCCAGCCGGGGGTTTTTTCAAATGCCATGAACGGTACCTCCCGATCTGGTTGCCATCGCCCCCCGGCAGCGGACATGATCTGAATCAAATCGTGTAGTAACGGGGTTTATTTCCCCTTCGCTTTCAACGCCGCATCCAGGCGGGGGAACACACGCCGGGCATTGCCTTCGTACACCGCTGCCTTGGCTTCGGCGGACAGGATGGTCGATGCCTCGATGTACCGCTTGGTGTCGTCGTAATAGAAACCGGTTTCCGGATCGATGCCGCGCACCGCGCCGATCATCTCGCTGGCGAACAGGATGTTTCTGGCCGGGATCACCTTGGTCAGCAGGTCTATGCCTGGTTGATGATACACGCAGGTATCGAAGTAGATGTTGTTCAGCAGCAGTTCGGTCAGCAGCGGCTTCTTCATCTCTTGCGCCAGCCCGCGAAAGCGGCCCCAGTGATACGGCACCGCGCCGCCGCCGTGCGGGATCAGGAATTTCAGCGTCGGGAAGTCCTTGAACAAATCCGACGTCAGGCACTGCATGAACGCCGTCGTGTCGGCATTCAGATAATGCGCCCCGGTGGTGTGAAAGCAGTCGTTGCAGCTTGTGCTGACATGCACCATCGCCGGAATGTCGTATTCGACCATCTTCTCATAGATTGGATACCATGACCGGTCCGACAGCGGCGGGGACGTCCAGTGGCCACCCGATGGATCGGGATTCAGGTTGATGCCGACAAACCCATACTCCCGGATGCAACGCTCCAGTTCAGGAACGCAGGTTTTCGGATCGACGCCGGGCGATTGCGGCAGCATGGCGGCACCGATGAAATGATCCGGGAACAGCGTGCTGACGCGATAGCACAGTTCGTTGCAGATCGACGCCCAGGTCGAGGATACGTTGAAGTCGCCGATATGGTGCGCCATGAAGCTGGCACGCGGGCTGAAAATGGTCAGGTCACTGCCGCGTTCATTCATTTTCGCGAGCTGGTTGGTTTCGATACTCTCCCGCAGTTCGTCGTCGGTGATTTTCAGCTCGCTGACCTTTGGCATCGCGGACGGATCCTTGATTCCGGCGATCTGGCGGTTGCGCCACGCTTCCAGCGCCTTGGGCGCGGTGGTGTAGTGGCCATGAACGTCGATGATCATTGGGCGTCCCCCGTTATAGGTCGATGGCCGCAGTTTCGTGCCCGGTTCGCCGGTTGAACAGCAGACAGATCAAACCGGCGATTGAAACACCGCATTTCGCCCCATAAAAAAAGCGGCCGTTCCCGGTTGGGAACAGCCGCCTTCGCCGAACCCGCTGTTGGCTAGAACGGGATTTCGTCGTCCAGGTCGCCGCCCTTCGGCGCATCCCAGGATGGGCCGCCCGATCCACCGCGAGCAGCCGGCCGAGCGGCGGCCGGGGCGCGCTCGCGCGGGGTGTAGCTGCTGCCACCGCCGCCGTATCCGCCTTCCGACCCGCCGCCTTCACCGCCGCCAGCCCTGGTATCCAGCATCGTAAGCTGACCGTTGAAGCGTCCGATCACCACCTCCGTCGTATAGCGTTCCTGGCCCTGCTGGTCCGTCCACTTGCGGGTCTGCAAAGAGCCTTCGACGTAGATTTTCGCGCCCTTCTTCAGGAACCGCTCCGCCACATCAGCGATGCGGTCGTTGAAGATCACCACCCGATGCCATTCGGTCTTTTCTTTCTTTTCGCCCGACGCGCGATCGTTCCACGTCTCGCTGGTCGCCAGAGTCAGGTTGACGATCTTGCTGCCATCCTGGGTGTTCCGCACTTCCGGGTCCTTCCCCAGATTGCCCACCAGGATCACCTTGTTCACCGAACCTGCCATCGATTGAGTCCCTAATCTTGAATTTCACACATTAGCGCAAACCCCATTCAGGGGCCAATTGGCTTAATATTCTGCTAACAAACCGCCAGTTTCCGCGGCAAATCGTGCGCGCAGCGTCCCAGTCCCACGCAAAAATGGCTTACCACCGGGGCCAGCCGCTCCGCCGCCAACCGGGCATCGGCGTTCGCTGCTGACAGCCGAACGGCGGCATCCCTGGCGCGACGGGCAATCCCCGGCCAGTCGAGGTTCGGCAACACCCCATTCTTCAGCACGAACCGGCCGCCTATCATCACGTCGCGCACCGCGGCACCGTCCTCGGTATTCACCAGCTGGTTCACCGCGTTGTTCAGCGGCACCAGATTGATATGGTCCAGGTCCAGGAACACCAGATCCGCCTTATAACCCGGCGCGATTCGGCCGATCATATCCCCCATTCCCAGCACCGCGGCGCTGCCCTCGGTGGCCAGCCGCAACGCTTCGGGTGCGCCGATCCAGTCCTTCGGCGGCCGGTCGAACACGCGGGAAACGTAGGCCGACAACCGCATCGCCTCGAACATATTCTGATTGTCGGAGGACGAGGACCCATCGGTCCCGACCCCCACGCGAACCCCGCCGGCGATAGCCCGCCGCATATCGGCGATGCCGTTTCCCAGCCGCAGATTCGATCCGGGGTTATACGCCAGGGCCCCGCCATGGCGGGCGATCAGCTCGATTTCCGCGTCGTCGATCCAGATGGCATGGGCGCCGCTGAAGCGCGGCCCCAGCAGCCCGATCCGGCCGAGATGTTCGGTGAGAGTCATACCATAGTGTTGAAGCGCGCCGGCCCGCTGCACGGGTGACTCCGCCAGATGGGTCTGCACCGCCAGTCCGTACTCGGCGGCGAGATCGCGGCACCCGATCAGGAACGCCTCCGAACAATGCAGCGGAATCGTCGGCGCGATGCCAAGGCGAATCTGGTCGGTGGGAAACGGCCAGCAGCGGGCGGCTTCGCGGATCGGGCCCAATATCGCGTCTGCCGGAGCAGACCGCATCGCCTCGGCCAGCGGGCGTAATTCCGGCGGGAACGCATCCAGCAATCCGGGAATCGCCTGATAGAAGCTGCGATCCGCCACCATCGGCGACACCACGGCCCGCATCCCGACATCCGCATATGCCCGGCCGACCTCGTGCAGCGCCTGAACGCCGGGAACCGGCAGCATCATCGACAGGTCATAACAGGCGGTGCAGCCCTTGCGGATCATCTCGATCGCGGTCAGCAACGTGGAAAGATAGCAATCGTCGTCCCCGCGTCCGCCATTGACCCACGGGCCGGCGTTCAGCAGCAGTTCCAGCGACCAGCGATCCCCGACCCCCTTCCCCAGTCCGCCATGGCCATGGGTGTGCGCATTGATCAGCCCGGGGATAATCAGCCTGCCGCTGGCATCGATCGTAAGGCCGCCCCGGGCGCTGTCCGGCGGAACGATCGCCGCGATACAGTCGCCCGCCAGCACCAGATCGGCCGGCCGGGCGCTGCCTTCCCCGCTGACCAGAACCAGCCCGCCTGAAACGATGACGCGATCCATCCGCCGCTCCTATGTCAGGCGCCGGGTGGGAAATCGGACAACGCGCAGTCCGGCCAGCGCCAGCCGGTCCACCAGATGCCGGGCGGAGGCGGCGGCCATGAAACACTCGGCCGGCCGCGTGAGCTGGCCGCCCGACGACCGCAGCGCAGCGGTCAGCACGGCTTCAAGTTCGTCATCAGGCACCGGTTCGGGGGAGGGATCGAACATGCGGGGAGGCTAGTCCGCCCGCGCGGACAAAACAAGAACGGACTGACGGCGACCGGGAAAATATTGGGTCCGCGGAACTGCAAGCCGAGAGCTGACGCGCTTAATCCCCCGATGGGATCATCAGTTCCAGCGCGTCGGCCATAAAGTCGAACAGCATGCGACGGCCCATGGCCGGCTGCACCATGATCCCCTCGCAGGATCGCCAGATCATCCAGCGCCGAAAGGCTCGATTCCTGTCGTAAAGACCCAGCAGTTCCTCGTATTCCTCGCCGTCCGCACAAACGTCCAGTTCGATGGCCATACGCAGATCGTGGAAATCCGCCCACGCCCGCAGCATCAGCAAATCCGGGACATCGAATGAAAAGCCAGTTGGCACTCTGACGGAAACGCGGGGTAATTGCACCGGGACCTCCTGTAAGAACGGCACCGGACGGGCCGCCGCTTTATCACGAATAAGTGACTGTCTGGCCCGGACGGTTTGGCACTCGCAATACCTAATTTTGGAAGAGTTCATTTCACAACGAATTGCTTTCAAACGGCAATATCCGGTGTGATGTAATATCTTCAGTTCATTGTTTTATATGGGTTTTATAAATATTTCGATGCGATGCACGACAATTTTTTTCACCGGATTTATTGCGGTTTTTTGTTCCGTTCCCGTCTCGAAGTCCGAAACCTTTGGTCCACAAAGCTCCCGGACACGTGATGCCCCCTGGCCGCCTTCGCCGCGAAGCCCCGAATGGTTCAGGCGATGCGTCCATGCGCGGCCGGCAAATCCCATCGTCGATGCGCCACCCATCCCGCACCAGCGCCCACCGACAGCCGTCGCCCCTCGCTAAATCGTGACATATCCGCATTTCAAATGCTCGGAGCGCCTTGCGCGGCGCGTCGGACTATGCAAAACGGCCCGCATACTGGAACCAATTCCAACGAAGGAGACGTCCGGGGGTGACAGACACCATCCTGGAGACAGAAGGTCTAACGCGTGAATTCAGCGGCTTCGTGGCCGTCGATGGCGTCGATCTGCGCGTGGAGACAGGCAATATCCACGCCCTGATCGGCCCCAATGGCGCCGGCAAGACGACATGCTTCAACCTGCTGACCTCCTTCCTGCCGCCCACACGCGGCAAGATCAAATTCAAGGGCCGCGACATCACCGGGATGAAACC
>JAKBCJ010000129.1 GCA_021807975.1 Pseudomonadota bacterium
CTGCCGATCAAGCGCGAAGTCGTGCGGGTCATCACGCCGGGCACGATCACCGAGGAATCGCTGCTGGAGGCCGGACGGCCCAACCTGCTGCTGGCGCTGGCGTTCGAACAGGACGGGCTGGGCGCTGCCTGGGTGGACGTCTCGACGGGCTTGTTTGAAACAACCGCGATCAAGAAAGCCGAACTCACCGCGCTGCTGGGACGGTTGGAGCCGGTGGAGATTTTGGCACCGACGACGCTGGATCTGGGGGATTGGGCGGCAAACCGCTCGCCGGAGACGGTGCCATCGACCCCGCTGGTCGCCCGACGCCGGTTGGCGGACACCTTTGGAACCGTCAGCCTGGACGCGTTCGGGACCTTCACCGATGGCGAGGCAGTGGCCGCGGCTATGGCGGTGGACTACATCCGTAGCACGCAATCGGGTGCCCTGCCCCGGCTTGGCCGGCCGGAACCGCAAGGCCAGGCTGGTGCGCTGCTGATGGACGCGGCGACGCGCGCGAGTTTGGAAATCCTTCGGTCCCGCGATGGCGGCACGCAGCACACTTTATTCGCCTCGGTTCAGCGGACGTTATCCGCGGCCGGGGCGAGATTGCTGGCGGCATGGCTGTCGGCGCCGCTGACCGATCTTGCCGCGATCGCGGCGCGCCAGGATGCGTGGTCGTGGTGCGTAGCCAATCAGGACGCCACGATTCGGCTGCGCGCGGTGCTGCGTTCGGCGCCGGATATGGCACGGGCGTTGGGGCGGCTGTCATTGAACCGCGGCACGCCGCGCGATCTGGCGGCGATTCGGATCGGGTTGGACGCGGCATTCGCGGTTGCCACCATACTGGCCGGGCCGCTGCCCCCTGCCCTGGCGGACGCCCGAACGGCCATCCCGGTGGGGTTGGCTTTGGCCGGGGACCTCGGGCGGGCGTTGGCTGATCCGGTGCCGGCGCGGCTGGACGATGGCGGTGCGATCCGAACAGGTTTCGACGGCGAATTGGACGCTCATCGCACCCTGCGCGACGAAAGCCGGCAGGTGATCGCGAAGCTGCAACTGGATTTCGCCCAGCGGTTCGGGGTTGCCAGCCTGAAGATCAAGCATCACGCGCAACTGGGTTATATCATCGAAGCGCCCACCATCGCGGTTGAGAAGCTGCGCGGCTTTTCAGAGCTGACGTTGCGCCAGGGGATGGCGAATGGTGCGCGGTTCACGATTCCAGAACTGTCGGAACTGGATCAACGCATTCGCGAATCGGCGGAACGGGCGAGCGTTCGGGAAAAACTGATCTTCGGTCATCTGGTCGCGAACGTCCTGGCGCACGCGGATGCGTTGGCGGCCTGCGCCGATGCGCTGGCCTTTCTGGACGCGGTCCAGTCCGCGGCGAAACTGGCGGAGTCCGGCACCTGGGTGCGGCCGCTGCTGACCGGCGGCGAGGAGTTTCGGATCGAGGCCGGGCGGCACCCGGTGGTGGAAAGCGCGGTCGCCGGCCAGGCTGCGTTTGTCCCGAACCGGTGCGATCTGTCGCCCGACCAGCGGGTCATGTTGCTGACCGGGCCGAATATGGCGGGTAAATCCACCTTTCTGCGGCAGAATGCGCTGTTCGTGGTACTGGCGCAGGCCGGGCTGCCGCTGCCTGCCGAAACGGCGGTGCTGGGGATCGTCGATCGGCTGTTCAGCCGGGTTGGGGCGGCGGACGACCTCGCCCGGGGGCGTTCCACCTTTATGGTGGAAATGACCGAGACGGCGGCGATCCTCCATCAAGCCGGGCCGAAATCGCTGGTCGTGGTGGATGAAATCGGGCGCGGCACGTCCACGCTGGACGGGTTGGCGATTGCCTGGGCGGTGCTGGAAGCATTGCATACGGCGATACGCTGCCGCACTATTTTTGCCACACATTTCCACGAACTTGCTGAACTCGCGGACCGGCTGCCTCGGCTGAAGCCGCATACGATGCGGGTCAAGGAGTGGAAAGGAACGGTGGTGTTTCTGCACGAAGTGGCGGAGGGCGCGGCCGGACGGTCCTGGGGCGTACATGTGGCGGAACTGGCCGGCGTGCCGGCACCAGTCGTGAAGCGGGCGGCGTCGCTGATGGCGGCGATGGAAAAGCACGGCGGCCCGTTGGGTAAATCGGCCAGTGTGCAAGCCCTGCCGTTATTCGCGGCAGCAGCCCCGGTGGAACCGGAGAAGACGGAATCGGATGAACTCGCCCCGCTTTACGAGGCCCTGAACACGATGAATCCAGATAACATGTCGCCGAAACAGGCTTTGGATGCGTTATATCGCCTAAAGACGCTTCTTCCGGGTTGCGCGGGCGGGGCCACATAGTACCATAAATCCAATGTTAACTCCCATACCCCTGCCGCGTGCCCCAGAAGCCGCGGCGTCTCTGCTGTCGGACGCCCTTGCCGGTATCGCCGAGGCGAACGGCGTGGTTTCGCGGGAGGCTGCGGTCGGCGCTTTCCGGCGGCACCTGGCGCGAATCCAATCCTATGTACAGCATGCTTTCGAGCAGGAGCAGATCACCGGACTGCAAGCCGCTCGGCTGCTGGGCGCATTGATCGACGGCGTCGTTTCGGCACTGTTCGAGCATACAACCACCAAGGCCGATCTGGGGCCGGTCGAAAATCTAAGCATCGCCGCCACGGGCGGGTATGGACGCGGTGTATTGGCGCCGTTCAGCGACATCGATCTGCTGTTCCTGACAGCGGAGGATCCCGCGCCGGAAACCCTGCGGGTTGTGGAGTACATGCTGTACTTCCTGTGGGACCTTGGGTTGAAGGTCGGGCACGCGACGCGGTCGATCAATGATTGCCTGGTCGAGGGCGGCAAAGACACCACGATCCGCACGGCTTTGCTCGATGCCCGGTTTCTGACCGGCAACAAGGCGTTGTTCGGGGATTTCCACCGCCGGTTCCGGGCGGCATGCAAGGAAGCGGGGGCGGCCGAATATATTGCCGCCAAACAGGCCGAACGGGCAGTACGGCACCGGCGCTATGGCGACAGCCCGTTTGTTGTCGAACCCAACGTCAAGGAGGGCCGCGGCGGGTTACGCGACCTTCAGACGTTGTACTGGATCGCGCGGTATGTGTTCGATACCCAAACGATGGGCGAACTGGCTGATCTGGGGGGGATTCTGACCCAGCAAGAAGCTCGCCACGGGCGCCGGGCGTGGGAGTTTCTGTGGACCGTCCGGTTCCATTTGCATTACGTGGCCGGGCGCGCGGAAGAGCGGCTGACATTCGACCTGCAGCCCGTCGTCGGCGCCCGGATGGGCTATACGCGCCACGGCCGGCAGGATGGCGTCGAGCGGTTCATGCGCCATTATTTCCTGACGGCGCGGGAAATCGCGCGCCTGACACGGGTTCTGGAACCGGCGATCCTGCGCTCCGCCCTCGGGCCGCCGGCGATCGAGGCGGAAACGGACGACGCCTTGCTGGCGGCCGGATTCGTGCTGGCCGAAGGGCAGTTGATGCCGGTCGCCGGACGCGATTTCGATGCCGAACCGATCCAGATGCTGCGGATATTGCAGGTCGCGCGGGACCGTGACCTGGATCTGCATCCGCTGGCGATCCGCTCGTTCATCCAGAACGAACGGCGGGCGGTTTCGCTGCGCGGGGACCCGAAGGCCGCGGACGTGTTCATGGACCTGCTGTGCGGTAAGGAACCGGATCGTCATCATCCGGGCGGGCGACATCCGGACGGGGCGAAGTGGCTGAGTATCCTGAACGAGACAGGTTTCTTCGGGCGGTATTTGCCAGACTGGGCACGCATCGTCGGCCAAATGCAGTTCGATACATACCACATCTTCACCGTGGACGAACACACCATCGAAGCGGTTCGGATATTGAACACGCTGGAGCGTGGGGAACTGGCGGACGTAGCACCCATCGCGTCCGAGCTGGTCGATAACGTCCAGTCGCGGCGGTCGCTTTATCTGGCCATGCTGCTGCATGACATCGCCAAGGGCCGTGGCGGCGATCACTCCGCGCTTGGCGCCGAAGTTGCGTTGGAAGTCGGTCCGGCCCTGGGTCTGACGGATGAGGAAACCGAGACGGTTTCCTGGCTGGTGTTGCATCACCTGCTGATGAGCGCGACGGCATTTAAGCGCGACATCGACGACCCCAAGACGATCCTGGACCTCGCCGATACGATCCAGTCGCCGGAGCGTCTGCGGCTGCTGCTGATTCTGACGGTGGCCGACATGCGGGCGGTGTCCAGCAAGGTCTGGAACGGCTGGAAGGCGACGTTGCTGCGGGAACTGTACTCCCGCGTGGCAGAGGTTCTGGCCGGCGGACTGGCAACCACCGAACGCGACGTCCGGGTTGCCAGGGCCAAACAGGCCGCGGGAATGTTGCTGCCGGATTGGGAGCCGGAGCAAATTCAGCATTATGCCGAACTGGGATATCCGGGATACTGGCTGTCGTTCGATCCGGAAACGCATGCGCGCCATGCGCGTTTGATCCGGGACGCGGACGACCGAAAGTCTCCGCTGGTCGTGGACACGCAGCCTCTGCCAGCCCGCGCCGTGACGGAAGTGACGGTGTATTGCGCCGATCATGCCGGTTTGTTCAGCAAGATATCGGGGGCGCTGGCGATTGCCGGAGCATCCATTGTGGATGCACGTATCCATACGATGACCAACGGCATGGCTTTGGACACGTTCTGGATTCAGGATACCGCCGGGGGCACGTTCGATGCGCCGCATCGGCTCGCTCGGTTGTCCGTCCTGATCGAGCAGGCCCTCTCGGGCCGGCTGCGCATCTCCAGCGAAATTCGCCGGATCTCAAAGATACTGCTGGGCCGGCGGATGCAAGCGATCCATGTCCCGCCGCGGGTTGTGATCGACAACCGAGCGTCGAATACTTACACGGTGCTGGAGGTCAATGGGCGGGACCGGCCGGGATTGCTGCACGATGTAACCGCGGCGATCAGCGAACAAGGTCTGCAGATCGGGTCGGCGCATGTGACGACCTATGGCGTAAGGGCCGTGGATGTTTTCTACGTCAAGGATGTTTTCGGTCTGAAAGTCGAAAACGAGCGGAAACTGCGACAACTGCGCGAAGCGCTGCTGGTGGCGCTGCAAAATCCGGACGATGTGGCGCCGCCGGCCGACGTTCCGTCGATTCGCAAGCTGAAGCGCGCGGTTGCCCGATAAGCGCACGCGTTCCTGATTAGACAAGGTGCTGGCGTTCGGTTGCCTTTGTGCGGCTGAACATCGGCAAGGGACATCCGGAACGTGCGATCGATTGCAAATGACCGGCCGAACAATCGGCTGAGCGGTGCTTTGCTTGCAGCATTACTCGGGTTTTCGTCCGGTTTGGCACATGCGGCGCCATTGTCCCGATCCAAACCGCACGGATTTATCCCGCCAGTGACGCCGGCCTGCGTGTCTTCGCCATTTGGCCCGCGCATTCTGCCGAACCGGCCGCAGGCGGGGACATTCCATCAAGGGATCGACTTGCCCGCGCCGATCGGCAGTCCCGTGACCGCCGTAGGACCTGGCACGGTGATCCGCATTCAACACCGTGGCATCGGCGGTCTGGAACTGCTGATCCAGCACGACGGCTTCATCGGGGTTTACAGCCATCTTGGCCTGATCGCGCCATTGCTCGCGGAAGGCCGAAAAACCATTAATGGAGGCGAACGGATCGGCACCGTGGGCCAAACCGGCCTTACCTTCGGTCCGCATCTCTATTTCGGCATGATCGTCAACGGACGTCCCGTCGATCCGGCGCCCTACATGAAGGTCGCCTCGTGCGGGGCGGACGAAGTAGCTTCCGGCGACAAGCGCATCAGGGCGACCCGGGTTTTCGCCCGGGACTGAAGCTGGATCAGGCGGCTGCGACTGAAAGGCCGGAGGGCCGCCGGTCAGACTGCCACTGAATGGTCCCGGCGTTTCCGCATGAGGGGCATTTTGGCTGCCAGGCGGAAACGCCGGCATGGCAACTTGTGCATTGCCAGTGCGGATCTGGATCGGCGGCCGCAGCCTGCCGCAAGGCCTTGTGCTGGGCAAGCCGGCCGGCTTCGGTATCGCCGCGCTCCTGCTCCTCGATTTCGGCCAGGATCAACGACAGCCGGCGTTGCCGGATTCCGTCGGCCCCGGCGGCGTCCAGTTGATGCCGGGCTTCGCCTGTCAGACCCGCATCCAATGCGGTGCGCGCCAGAAGGATGCGGCTTTCGGGATTGGCCGGGTTGGCGGCGGCAAGACGTTTGGCGGCCTGCGCGCGGGCCAGCGGATCGGTTAGCGGCGCAAGGGCAAATGCAGCGAGGTCCGGATGCGGCGAGTGCTTCCATGCGTCCAGAACGCAGGCCTGCGCCCGCTTTTCGGACCCAGCTGCCCGCAGGCGGGTTGCGTACGCGAGTACAGCGGGCACAAAGCCGGGGGCCTGCTTCCATGCCTGTTTGGCGAACGCCAGAGCGCGGGCCGGATCCGGTTCGGCATCGGCCGCGGCGACGTAATAGGCCGGGCGTTTCGGGTCGGGGCCGGTCAGTTCCAGTGCCTCGGCCCAGTTATCGGTTTGCAGGGCCAGTTCGGCGCGTTGCTGGCGCAGCCACGCGGTCCCCGGATGGGCGGTTTCGGCTTGCTTGGCCAGAATTAGCGCCTCGGTCCAGTCCTTCCGATCGACGGCCTGCCGCAACAACCCGCGAAACCCCAGGAAACTGGCGTCGGCCTGCTTGGTCAGCGCGCGGAACGCTTCCTCGGCTTCGTCTTCGCGTCCCGCCAGACGTCCGGCCTCGGCGGCCAGCAGCAGGGTTTGCGGCGACTCGCCCAGCAGTTTGCGGGCTTGGCGGGCTTGCTTTCGGGCCGGACCTTGTTCACCAGCGGCGAGGGCGACGAGCACGCGGGTCACCGCACGTTCCCCGGCCTCGGTGCGGTGCCGGCGAAGCCAAACGGCACCGATCCGCGGGAGATTCCACAGGCCGCGCAGCAGGCGGAGCAGCACCAGGATGGCGGCGACCAGCACGGCCAGCGCCAGAATCGCGACCGGGGTGGAAGCTTCGATGGTGACCGGCCCGATCGACGCGACCACCTGGCCGGGGATACCGGCCAGCAGCCATGCCACGGCCACGATAACCGAGGCGGCGACAAGGAAGAGAATGACCTTTGCCATCAGGCTTTGTCTGCCATCTGGTCGAGCGCCGATCTGGCGGCCAGTATCGCCTTCGCGTCCGCCAGCCATTGCGCCATCGCCTCGGCGGGTTGGCCATTCAGGGTTTCGACGGCCGTCACGGCACCTTGCAGATCGCCAAGATCAAGGGCGGATCGTGCTTTGCCCAACGCTATGGCAACCGGGCTGCCGACCACGATGTCATTGCCGCGTTTGATGGTGATCAGGCTTTCGGCACGTTGCAGGACACGATCCACCAGGGGAATACCCGCGGCGTCCGGTTGTTTCGACGCGAGCGCGGCCTGCTCCGCCGGGGCGAAGCGGAAACGCAAGGACGCCTCGGTCGGCGGGGGGGTGTGGGCGAAGCGGGCCAGCGCCTCTGGCGCGTCGGGAATGTCGCCGACCGGCCGGCCGGATTCCAGCGCGAAGGATGCTTCCTGCAAGCGCGCGATGCGGTTCAGGCGTTTGGTCACGGCTTCGATCGCGCCGGCGCCGGCCTCCAGGGCCGCGACGCGGGCCGCTAGTTCGTCGATCTTCTGGCCGGTGGCGTCGATGCCCGTCTGGTTGCGGCCGGACAGCGATTCGATCCGGCCGGACAAGGTATCGAGACGGCTGGCCAGTTGGGTTTGGTCGGCGACGCGGCCATCAAGGGCATCGACACGGGCGATGAGCTGGCCAAAATCAGGGGGTGGGTGCTTTTCGATACGGCGGAGGCGGGCATCCATATCGGCAATCTGTTGGGCGGCGCCCCGCAATGCCAGCGAATCGGCATCGATGCCACGGGGCGCGTTAGGGAACTGCCAGACATAGGCAATAGCAACCGCCAGGACGATGAAGCCGAGACCGCACAGCCACGGCAACACGTCGGGATACTGACGCCGTGGCGGGGCCCCGGCTGGCCCCGGCATATCCTCGGGCGGTGGCAAAAGCGTCTGTTCGGTCATTGCAGCAGCACCAGCATCGCATCCTGGTTGGGCTTCGCGGCGACGCGGATGCGGCGCCAGGGAAGCGACCTTAATGCCACGGCTGCCCGTTCGCTGATAGACACCGCTTCGACATCGCGAATCGCCTCCGCCAGACCGGCAGCGCGCAGCAGACGCACAAAATGGCGAGATGTCTCACCGGAGAAGAACATCGCGTGGGTCAACTGACCCCGGCTCAACGCCAGGGCGGCGGCGTCCGGCAGACAGGAAGCGCCTAATGCGCGGTAGGCAACGCGGCGGACGACCCTGAAACCAAGCTGACGGAGGATATCAGTCAGTTCGCCTCCCTGCCCTTCCGCCACCGGGAGAAACAACGGGCCGGCAGTCGGGGACAGTGTAGCGGCTACCAGTCCGGCGAGAGCCCGAGCATCGCCATCGGCGTTGGAAACCAGGGTGAAGCCGGCCTCGGCAGCTTCGGCGGCGGTTGCCGACCCGACCGCGAACACCGGGCGATTATATAAGGATGGCGGGCAGGCCGCGACGGCATTGCGGCTGGTCAGCAGTGTGGCCGCGATATGCGGCGGGACGCGCAAGGCCCCCGGGACGATCGTCAGAAGCGGCGCCACGACCGGCAAAATGCCAAGCGATTCCAGCCGAAGCGCGGTTTGCCTTGCGCCGGGCTGGGGTCTGGTGATCAAAACGCGCTGCAAAAGGCCGCCCTTGTCAAAGAGCCTCCAGTCGATGATGTGTGTCGAACGGACTGTGTCGATATCCCGGTTCCCGATACGCCGCCACTAAGTAAGTTGAGAGTTTGCCGACGCCCCCGCAAGGGATCGGCGGGAAAGGTGCGATGAAGCCGGTTCTGGGTATTGAAACGTCATGCGACGAAACGGCTGCGGCAGTGGTCGATGGCGACGGGCGAATTCTGGCCGAGGCGGTGCTGACCCAACTGGCCGAACATGCGCCGTTCGGCGGGGTCGTGCCGGAAATCGCGGCGCGGACGCACCTTCGGTATCTGTCCCGGCAGGTGTCGCAAACCATGGCACGGGCTGGGCTGGCCTTCGCGGATCTGGCCGGGGTGGCGGCGACCTCGGGACCCGGGCTGATCGGTGGATTGATCGTTGGGTGCCAGTTCGGCAAGGGAATCGCCCTCGCCCGGGATCTGCCGTTTGTCGCGGTCAACCACCTGGAAGCGCATGCCTTGACCGCTCGGTTGCCGGGTCTGGTGGAAGGCGGGGCGCCGTTTCCCTATCTGCTGTTCCTGTTATCGGGCGGACATTCGCAGTGCATCGCGGTGATGGGTGTCGGGCATCATGTCCGGCTGGGCGGCACCGTGGATGACGCGGCGGGCGAGGCCTTCGATAAGGTCGCAAAGCTGCTGCAACTGGATTGGCCCGGCGGGCCGGCACTGGAGAAGATCGCCAAAGACGGCGATCCGTCGCGATATCCGCTCCCCCGCCCGATGATGCGGCGGGAGGGATGCGATCTGAGCTTTTCGGGGCTGAAGACAGCGGTGGCGCAAACCGTGGCGAAGATTGGGCCGGCTTTGTCGCAGCAGCAGCGGGCCGATATCGCCGCCAGTTTTCAGCAGGCCGTGGTCGATGTGCTGGCCGACCGGGCCGGGCATGCGATGGAAATGATCCGGACTCGGGAGCCGGCGGCGCATTTGCTGGTGGTCGCGGGCGGCGTGGCCGCCAACCAGGCGGTGCGGGCCGGGCTGGCGCTGGCGGCGGCGAAGCATGGGTTTGTGTTGGCCGCGCCGCCGATCCGGTTGTGTTCGGACAATGCGGTGATGGTGGCCTGGGCGGGCATCGAGCGGTTGAAACGCGGATGGCACGACGGCATGGAGGCCAATGCCCGGCCGCGATGGCCGCTGGATACGTTAGCCGCGGTGCCGGGATGAATTACCGCCACGCTTACCATGCCGGGAACTTCGCCGATTGCTTCAAGCACGCGTTGCTGGTGGCGCTGTTGGATTCGTTCGCGCGCAAGCCGGCGCCGTATTTCGTGCTGGATACACATGCGGGCGCGGGCGGATACGATCTGGATGCCGAACCGGCACAGCGGACGGGCGAGGCCGACGGCGGCATACGGCGGCTGGTTCGTTCGGCCGATCCGGAATTGGCCCGCTACCTTGGGCTGGTGGGCGAACTGGGGCTGTATCCAGGGTCTCCGGCGTTCATCCAAGCGGCTTTGCGGGAAAAGGACCGGCTGGCGTGTTGCGAGTTGCATCCACAGGACGCGGCCACGCTGCGCAGGCGGTTTCGGCGCGATCCGCGGGTGGAGGTGCATGAGCGTTCCGGCTGGGAGGCATTGACCGGGCTTCTGCCGCCCAAGGAAAGGCGCGGGCTGGTGTTCATCGATCCGCCGTTCGAGGCCAGGGATGAGTTTCAGACGCTCGCTGAAGGGCTGGTCCGGGGCCATGCCCGGTTCGGCAACGGGGTGTTCGCGGCTTGGTATCCGATCAAGCAGATGGCGGCGGTTCGGGGGTTTCATGCCGATCTCCGGTCGTCCGGCCTGCGCGATATCGTCGCGGTGGAACTGCATTTGCGGGATGTCACCGATCCGGACCGGCTGAACGGGTGCGGCCTGGCCGTGGTCAATCCGCCTTACCGGTTCGAGGAACAGGCGGGGTTGATCGCCCATGCCGTGCTGGGCGGGGTCGGACAC
>JAKBCJ010000130.1 GCA_021807975.1 Pseudomonadota bacterium
GAAGGTCCGGCGGTACCATTTCGCCAGAAGCTGCAACGATCGCAGCGGTGAGTCCGTTACGATCAGCGGCCAGTCCGGATCGGCGGCAATCGAACCGATCATATCTGCGGAAACTATCGCGCCGGAGGCGCCGTTGCGAAACGCATCCGCCAGGAAACGGTGTCCATCGGTCTGCCCGCCGGCCAGCGCGACAAACAGCGCGCCGGGCGATGCCCCGCGCGAGTCCGTGCAAATCCGGTCGATCGCTGTCCCGGCGGCGATGTTGCGCGCCGAACCGCGGACTTCCCTGGCGATGGTATCGAGCGGAACGGGGATCATGAGGCACTCTCTCTCTAACCGAACGGGCGGGCGCGCACCTTGCCGCCGCCCGGCCTGATTCGTCACGCTTTAACACGCCCGCACGGGGGAATATCCGGGTTCGAACGGCCGCAAAACTTGCCAGCCCTGTGTGCCTGCATCAGGATCGGCGCCAATCTTACAGGAGACAATCCATGCCAGCATTCGATCTGGTCATTCGTGGCGGTACCGTCGTCGATGGCACCGGGGGGGCGCCGGTCGAAGCCGATGTAGGCATCATCGGCAACAAAGTCGCCGCCGTCGGCCAGATAACCGGCAGCGGCACCGAGGAACTCGATGCCAAGGGCAAGCTGGTCACCCCCGGCTTCGTCGATATCCACACCCATTACGACGCCCAGGCGGTGTGGGACGACCACATGGCGCCATCGTCCTGGCATGGCGTCACCACGGCGGTGATGGGCAATTGCGGCGTCGGCTTCGCCCCCTGCAAACCCGCCGACCGTGACCGCCTGATCGAACTGATGGAGGGCGTGGAGGACATCCCCGGCGCGGTCATGAACGAAGGCCTAAAATGGGAATGGGAGTCGTTTGGCGAATACCTCGACGCGCTGGAACGCCGCCGGCGCGACATCGACGTCTGCGCGCTGCTGCCGCACGCCGCGATGCGGGTGTTCGTCATGGGCGACCGGGCGATCAATCTGGAAAACGCCAATCAAGCCGATATCGCGCAAATGCGCCAGATCACCAAGGAGGCGATGCAGTCCGGCGCGTTCGGCTTCTCCACATCGCGCAGCCTGTCGCATAAGACGCTGAAGGGCGATCCGACGCCGACCTTGCGCGCGCAGGAGGAAGAATTGCGCGGTATCGCGATGGGCATGAAGGATGCCGGGTCCGGCATGCTGGAAATGGTGTCCGAGTGGGCGCCGGACCATAATGAAGAATTCGCCATGCTGCGCCGGGTCATCGAATCCTGCGGCCGGCCGGCGGTGTTCACGCTCGCGCAGCGCCACTCACGGCCCGAGGTATGGCGCGATCTGATGAAACATGCCGACAAGGCGGTCGCGGACGGGCTGTCGATCCGTCCGGTGGCGGCACCGCGCGCCATCGGCGTGCTGCTGGGGCTGGCGGGCAGCCAGAATCCGTTCTCCGGCTGCAAGACCTATAAATCCATCGCCCATCTTCCGGTCGCCGATCGCGCCCGTCGGATGGCCGAACCGGCGGTCAGGGCGGCGATCCTGTCGGAGGACCCACGGGAAGGGAACACCTTCCCGCTGTTCCACCGCCTGTCGTTCGACTTCATGTTCCGCTTCGGCAACCCGCCCAACTACCAGCCGAACCCGAAGGACAGCGTCGCGGCGATCGCGGCGCGCGGCAACCAGACCGCGCCCGAGGTTGCGTACGACATGCTGATCGAAAACGACGGCGCCAATTTCATCTACATGCCGTTGGGCAACTACGCTTATGGCGACCTGTCGATGCCGCAGGCGGTGCTGGACAACCGCAACGTCATCATGGGCCTGGGCGACGGCGGGGCGCATGTCGCATTCATCCTGGATGCCGGTTACCAGACCTGGCTGCTGTCGCATTGGGGACGCGATCAGAAGCGTTGGGACATGCCGGAGCTGATCCGCCGCCTGACCTCCGACACCGCCGGGGCGGCCGGCCTGCACGACCGGGGCATTCTGCGCCCCGGCCTGAAGGCCGACGTGAATATCATCGACTGGGACAGGCTGGGCTCGGGTTCGCCGTATGTCGTCAACGATCTGCCGGCGGGCGGCAAGCGGTTGCTGCAGAAGGTTACCGGCTATGACGCGACGATCGTGTCCGGCCGCGTGACGTTCCGCGGCGGCGAGGCCACCGGCACCCTGCCGGGCAAGCTGGTACGCGGTCCGCAGGCCGAACTGGCGGCCTGATCGAGCGAAAGCGGCGTTGGTGATCCGCGATAGGATCGCCAACGCCGCCCGGGTTTAGTCGTCGTACGACACGAGTGACTCGCACGGCACATCCAGCCGCGACTTGCCGTTCAGGAAACTGAGTTCGATCAGCGTCGCCGCCGCCGGCACCACCGCGCCGACCTGGCGCAGCAGCGCGATTCCGGCCGCCATCGTGCCGCCGGTCGCCAGCAAATCGTCCACCACGACCACACGCTGGCCCGGATGAACGGCATCGGCCTGGATTTCCACGCGGTCCTCGCCGTATTCCAGCGCATAGTTCAGCCCCACCGTCTCCCCGGGCAGTTTGCCGCGCTTGCGGATCATGATGAAGCCGCAGCCCAGTTTCAGCGCCAGCGGGGCCGCGATCAGGAAGCCCCGGCTCTCCACCCCGGCGATCACGTCCGGCATATAGGCGCGGACCACCCGAGCCATCCGCCCCATCGCCACCTGCCACGCATCCGCGTCCCGCAGCAGGGTGGAAATGTCGTAGAACAGGATTCCCGGCTTCGGAAAATCCGGAATGCCGCGGATGTGGTCTTTCAGGTCCATCGCCGTACGTGTCCTTAGCTCGTTGCGCTGCAGCCTAAAGCGAGCGGCGCGATATCGCCAGTCTCATCCCGCCGCCTTCATGGTGATTGCGGTGCCGTGTCGCAGTGCCAGGGACGGCTCGGCCAGACCAGCGGGAAATATATTGACTAAATTCCTAATTCCAACTATGAACGGGTCTGGTTTCTTTCGACCTGGCGTCACCGTCCAGCCGTCGCTTGGTCAGCGGATCGATGGCCAGCAGTCAGGGGGCATTTCAACATTGCGCCCGGGGGTGTCATTTTAATCTTGCGGCGACCCAAACCCCACCCCCGGCCAGCCAACCCTGCCCGAACCCCCGAACAAGCCTCACCCCGGGGAATTATCCCCCAGCGCCCGCGGCAAACCCGATACCCAGCCAGCATGAACGCCTGACTATCCAACCGGCGCTTGCCGCACCCGCCGTCCCCCGCTATTCCGGCGGCCATGAACTGGCTCACAGAATACGTACGCCCCAAGATCCGCACCCTGTTCGCCCGGTCGTCCGTGCCGGACAACCTGTGGCACCAGTGCCCATCGTGCCAGCAGATGATTTTCCACCGCGACCTGACGGCCAACCGCAAGGTGTGCCAGCACTGCGGCCACCACATGCGCGCCACCTCGGCGGAGCGTCTGGAATGGACCTTCGACGAAAATGCCTTCACCCGGATCGAGCTGCCAAAAACCCACTCTGACCCGCTTAAATTCCGCGACACCAAACGCTACGCCGACCGTTTGAAGGAAGCCCGCGACAAAGCCCACACCGATGACGCCATCACCGTCGCCCACGGCACCATCGGCGGCCGTAAAGCCGTCGCCGCGGTCATGGAGTTCAACTTCATCGGCGGCTCCATGGGGGCCGCCGTCGGCGATGCCTTGGTCGCCGCCGCCAGACTGGCCGTGCTGCAACATGTGCCGCTGATCGTGTTCACCGCCTCGGGCGGCGCCCGCATGCAGGAAGGTGCCATCAGCCTGATGCAGATGCCGCGCACCGTCATCGCCACCCAGTTGGTGAAAGACGCCGGCCTGCCCTTCATCGTGGTCCTCACCGACCCGACGACCGGCGGCGTCACCGCCTCGTTCGCCATGCTGGGGGACATCCAGATCGCCGAACCCGGCGCCATGATCGGCTTCGCCGGCGCCCGCGTCATCGAACAAACGGTGCGCGAGAAACTGCCGGAAGGCTTCCAGCGCGCCGAATACCTGCTGGCTCACGGCATCATCGACATGGTGGTCAAACGCACCGACATGCAAACAACCCTCGCCCGCATCATCGGCCTGCTGACCGGAAGCGGGCAAGCCGCCGCCGCGTGAACCAGGCCGTAGAACAAATCGCCGCCCGGCTGGAGCGGCTGCACCCAAGGCTCATCGACCTCAGCCTCGACCGCCTCGCCACCCTCCTGACCCGGCTCGGTTCCCCCGAACAGCGCCTGCCGCCCATCGTCCACGTCGCCGGCACCAACGGCAAAGGCAGCACCTGCGCCTTCATCCGATCGATGGCGGAGGCCGCGGGGCAGAAGGTCCATGTGTACACCTCGCCCCACCTGGTCCGCTTCAACGAGCGCATCCGGATAGCCGGCGAACTGGTATCCGATGACCGCCTGATCGCCACGATGGAGCGGATCGAAAAAGTCAACGACGGCGCCCCGATCACGGTGTTCGAGGTCATAACCGCCGCCGCCTTCGATCTGTTCGCCCAAACGCCAGCCGATCTGTGCGTGCTGGAAGTCGGCCTGGGCGGCCGAGGCGATGCCACCAACATTATCGACACCCCCGCCGCCTGCGCCATCGCCTCCATCTCGCTCGACCACCGCGACCTGTTGGGTCCAACCGTCGAACTCATAGCTGCCGAGAAGGCCGGCATCATGAAACCCGGCATCCAAGTCGCCATAGGTGCCCAGCCCAACGATATCCTCCGCGTCCTGCTGGACCACGCCAAAGCCAAAAATGCCCCCGTAAGCGTGCGCGGCCAGGACTGGGATATCGCCCCAACCCCGTCCGGGCTTCGCTATACCGACCGGACAACCACCCTGGACCTGCCCGTCCCATCGCTTCCGGGTGCGTTCCAGCAAGACAACGCGGGCATTGCCATCGCCGCCCTGCGCGCCGCCGGCCTGAAGCACGACCCATCCGGCATCGGCCACGCGGAATGGCCTGCCCGCCTGCAACGCCTGACCGGCCGCCTCGCCGCATTGCTGCCCCCCAACTGGGAACTATGGCTCGACGGCGGCCATAACCCCGGCGCCGGCATCGTCCTGGCCGAACACCTGTCCGGCTGGCAGGACCGCCCGGTGCATCTGATCGTCGGCATGAAGCAGGCCAAGGACTCCGCCGAGTTCCTGCGCCCCCTGCTGCCGCTGGCCGCAACCCTCTGGGCAGTGAAGGAGCCCGACCAGCACGCCGCCCTGCCGGTGGAAGCGATCATTGCCGCATCCGGCGGCATCGCCCGCCCCGGCCCCCGCGTAGCCGACGCCCTGCGGGCCATCCCCCGCGGCGAACGCCCCGCCCGCGTGCTGATCTGCGGCAGCCTGTACCTGGCCGGAGAGGTCTTGAAACTGGATGAACCCGATCATGATAGGCCAAAGCCATGACCGGCGTTGATGGCTGGACGATCTGACCCGCCCTGACGTCAGCACCCTCTCTCAACAGGGACCTTTATCTGACGCTGTCAGCCTTCCCCGAGGTTCCGGACACGCTGCGCCGTCTGCGCGATGCCGGCTTCGTCACCGCCATCCTGTCCAACGGATCGCCGTCGATGCTGGACGCGGTGCTGACGGCCGACGCCCCGGGGGTCTTCAAGACCGATCCGCGGGTCTATCGGTACGGGCTCCACACGCTGGGCCTGACCGCGGCGCAGGTATCGTTCCAGTCGTCCAACGCCCGGGATGCTTTCGCGGCCTCTGCCTTCGGCATGCGCGTGGTGTGGTGCAATCGTTGCGGCCAGCAGCCTGAACGCCTGCCCGCCCCGCTGGCCCCGGCCGGCTGGCCCCGCCCTGCTGACCGGCGGCGAGGGCAGGCACTACCACCGTCGCCAGGTCGTTACGTGGTCAGTATTACCGCATAGCCCCGCCGCGCCTCGCGGCGCTTGTCTTTCTCATTGATAAGAAGAAAGGAACCGCAATCTGGCGTGGACAAGCCAAGCCGGAATGCCAAACGGATTGAATGGTGGCCTTCCGCGGCCACGCAGGGCTACCGCGGCACATCGGCCAGAAAATTCGCCAGTTGGTGCTTCCAGAACCGAGCCATGGCGGTGGTGCCATGGCCTCGGGTTTCGGGGCTGGCCGGGATCAGAAACAACGCGCCGTTCTTCACATGCTTCAGCGCATTGGCCATCAGCCCGGTTTCAGGTGGATTACGCTCATCATCGGCGGAGTTGATGGCAAGCAACCGCGCGCGGATCCGGTCCAGCCCCGGCGCCGCATCGTAGTCGCTTGATGAGTCCCACTGGTAAATAAAGTCGTTCGCATCCGCCGGGGGCGGCGCGGCCAGGCGCTGATCCACGAGTTTGTCGGCGAGTGCCGTGGTCGGCGCCAGCGACTGATACCCCAGCGTTCCGCCGCTGGCCGCGATACCCATGAACACACTGGCCAGCCGCAGCGACGGCGGTTGCACAGTGTAGTTACCATTGTCGTATGCCGGGTCCTGCCGGATCGATTCGATCATCATGCGGCGCAACATCCAGTTGCGGCTGGCCATCGCGGTCGGCTGGGATGCCATCGGCACCAGCGCGTCCATGAAGTCGGGATGGGCCTCGCCCCACAGCCAGACGTGCATTCCGCCCATGGAGTTGCCGATGATCAGCCGTACATGATGGATGCCCAACCCCTCGGTCAGCAGCCGGTATTGCGCCAGAACCATGTCGTCGTAGTCGTAGTGAGGGAATTTCGCGCGCAGCGCCTCGGATGGCCGGGTTGATTTACCGGCGCCCAGCGCGTCTGGCAGGATAATGTAGTATTTCGTGGCGTCCAGCGGTTGGCCGGCGCCGAACAGTTCGCCCGCGAAGCCCGGGTTCAGCATTGCGGCGCCGGACTGGCCGGTGCCGTGCAGCACCACGACCGGTTCGTTCTTGGGATCACCGACCGTGGCGTAGTGCAGGTGAACAGACGGCATCATCTCGCCGGTGTGGAATTTGAAGTCGGATGCGACCCAGTCCCCTTGCCCGGGCGTTGGGTAACCGGCCGCCAGCGCCTGTGACGAACCGAACAGCAGGCTGCCCAGCAGCAGCCACAGACCTACCCGCATCCAACCCCCTTATTGGCGTCAGGCGGCTTTCTTTAACCGCTTCGCCTTGTTCCCGCGCAACTGGCTGGGCGCACTGCCGCCCTTCGCGCGATCCAGCACAAACCGGGCGTAGTCGTCCATATCCCCGTCGAACGGCTTCACCGTCCCGTCGGCGGCGAGCCACAGCCGGTCAGCAACCAGCTCCATCAGCGACCGGTCATGGGTAATCAAAATCACCGCCCCCTGATACGCGTTCAGCGCGTCCAGCAACGCCCGGCGGCTATCGATGTCCAGATGGTTCGTCGGTTCGTCCAGGATCAGCAGATGCGGCGCGGCCATCGCCACCAGGTTCAGCAGCAGGCGCGCACGCTCCCCGCCCGAAAGATTCTCCACCGTGGTGGACTGCTTCTCGAACCCGATGCCAAAGCCGGCGAGGCGGGAGCGGTAGGAGGTCTCGTTATCGTCCGGCCGCTCCCGCCGGATGATGTCCAGCGGGGTGTCGTTGGGGTCCAAAGCCTCAATCTGGTGTTGGTGGAACCAGCCGACCTTGATCCGGCGTTCGCGCTGCATGTGGCCGGATTGCAGTTGCAAGGCACCCGCCGCCATTTTGGCGAAGGTGGATTTACCGGCGCCGTTGACCCCCAGCAGACCGATGCGGTCATCCACGTCCAGCCGCAGGTTCAGGTTCCGCAGGATCGGCTCGCCGCCATAGCCGACCGACGCCGCCTCCAGCCCCATCAGCGGCGGGGCCAGCGGACGGGTGGGCGAGGGCAGGGTGAACGGGGCGACACGGTCCTCGATGGTGGTGGCCACGGGTTCCATCTTCGCCAACCGCTTCATGCGGGACTGGGCCTGGGCTGCCTTGCTGGCCTTGGCGCGGAAGCGGTCCACGAAACTTTGCAGATGGGCGCGTTCGGCTTCCTGTTTGGCGGCGAACGCGGACAGCAAGCGGGCTTTCTCCGCGCGCCGCTTTTCGAATTCGTCGTAGCCGCCGGTGTACAAATCAAGCTTGCCGTTTTGCAGGTGCAGGATTGCATCGACGGAATTGTTCAGCAGTTCGCGGTCATGGCTGATGATGATGGCGGCGTTGGGGTATTTGCGCAGCCGAGCCTCCAGCCACATGGCACCTTCAAGGTCGAGGTAGTTGGTGGGTTCGTCCAACAGCAGCAGGTCCGGTTCGGCGAACAGCGCGGCGGCGAGGGCAACGCGCATGCGCCAGCCGCCGGAGAACTCGGCCATCGGGCGCGCCAGATCCGCGGTCGAAAACCCCAGCCCCGCCAGGATTTCCCCCGCCCGCGCGGGCGCCCGGTCGGCGCCGATTTCTTCCAGCCGGGCGTAGATGTCGGCGATCCGTTCCGGTTCGGCTGTCTCCAGTTCGGAATACAGGGCATCGCGCTGCGTGTCGGCGGCCAGGATTGTATCCAGCAGGCTGACCGGCGTGGCCGGATGTTCCTGGTCCACGCTGGCGACACGGGCGCCCTTCGGCAGGCCGAATTCGCCGCCGTCCGGCGAAAGTTCGCCCAGGATCAGCTTGAACAGCGTGGATTTGCCGACGCCGTTGCGCCCGACCAGCCCGACCTTGGCGGCAGGGGGGATCAGGACACTGGCATGGTCGAAGAAGCGGCGCCCCCATGCGTTGAACACGAGGTCATCGATTTGCAGCATGATCTTATCCGGGAGCAGTTAAGCGATATGTAACTGCTGCGGTGCAACATTGCGAGGGTTGCTTGCGAGTGGCTGCCACGCGCGCCGGATTTGCACACCCGGCCCGGGTTTAGTTCGGGTTTGTCCCGGCGGCGGGCTTCGGCAGTCCCTTGATCGCGGCCATGCGGGCCAGGCGGTTCGGACAGTTGCGAAACTGCGAGTCCACGCACTGGACTTTTCCGCAGTCCAGGCAGGCGGCGATCTCCGCCGGCACATCGGTGACGATGTGATTGGAAGCCCATGCCCATAGCTTCTTCAGCATGTTGCCCAATTCCTCCGGCAGCCGCGATCCCGCCAACAGATCATAGTAGGGGCCTGGATGCCCTGATCTGGATCAAATGTTACGCTGAAGCCTTTCCGCGGCACGTTGAAACCGATCGCGAGACGTGGGACATCGAATCCGGGCGCCCGGCATGGCGCGTAAGCGTTGGGAAGAAAACCGAGCCATGAACAAACCCATGACTACTGTGCGGCTGGGCTGCGGCGCGGGCTTTTCCTCTGACCGGCTTGGTCCGGCGGTCGATCTTGCACAGCGGGGGGCGCTGGATTACCTGGTGTTCGAGTGTTTGGGCGAGCGTACCATGGCGTTTGGCCATCGCGACCGGATGCTGAACCCGACACGCGGCTTCAATCCCCAGCTCGGTGCGCGGATGCGCGGCGTGCTGGCGCATTGCCATGCGAACGGGACGAAGATCGTGACCAACATGGGGGTGGCGAACCCGCGTGCGGCGGCGCTGCTGGTGATCGATATCGCCAGGGAACTGGGACTTCGCGGCCTGAAAGTGGCGTGCGTGGAGGGCGACGATGTCACCCATCTGATCGGTCCGGACACCGCATTCATGGATCATCCCGGGACGGTCGCGGATGTCGGCCTGCGCATGGTGGGGGCCAATGTCTATATGGGCGCGGAGGCGTTGCTGCCGGCGTTGCGGGCTGGTGCCGATGTGGTGATCGCCGGCCGCGTTGCCGACCCGACGCTGTTTCTGTCGCCGCTGGTGCATCGTTTCGGCTGGGCGCTGGACGATTGGACCATGCTGGGGCGCGGCACGCTGGCCGGCCATCTGATGGAATGCGGGATGCAGATCACCGGCGGGTATTTCGCCGATCCGGGCTACAAGGACGTGCCGCGCCTGGCGGATTGCGGATTTCCGATCGCCGAGGTTCAGGCGGACGGTAATTTCGTGATCACCAAGCTGGCGGATACCGGCGGCTGCGTCACGCCGGCAACGGTGAAAGAGCAGCTTCTGTATGAGGTCCACGATCCCGCCGCCTATCTGACGCCCGATGTGACCGCCAACTTTCGCCGGGTCGGCATAACCGAAGCCGGCCCGGATCGTGTGCGCGTCAGCGGCGGCGACGGCAGCGTTCGGCCCGACAAGCTGAAAGTCACGATCGGTTTCGACGGCGGCTTCCTGGGCGAGGGCGGGGTCAGCTATGCCGGCCCCAATGCCAGGGCGCGCGCCGAACTGGCGGCCGATGTGGTGCGCGAGCGCTTGACCCGGATCAATCGGTTGGGCGGGGATTTGCGGATCGACCTGATCGGCCTGAACTCCCTGCACCAGACCGCCGAGGTGCCTGCCGGCGACAGCGCGGATATCAGGCTGCATGTGGCGTTGCGCTCCACCGAACGGGACGACGTCGATACCATGCTGTGGGAGGTGGAATCGCTGCTGTGCTGTGGGCCGGCCGGCGGCGGCGGGTATCGGGGGCAGGTGACACCGTGCGTGGTGACACATTCGGCGCTGATAGAGCGCGACCGGGTTTCTCCGACATTCGAGGTTTTCACGGCATGAGCCAGCGAACGATTCACGACATCGCCCATGCGCGCGCGGGCGATAAGGGCAATACCTCGAATGTTTCGGTTTGGGTGTACGATCCGAAGGACTATCCGTTACTGAAGCGGACGCTGACGGCGGAGCGGATCAAGACGGCATTTCC
>JAKBCJ010000131.1 GCA_021807975.1 Pseudomonadota bacterium
ATCGAAGCCGTCAATCCACGAATGTCCAACATCAGCCAACCGATCCTTCAAGCGACACCGCCAGGAGTTTCTGCGCCTCGACGGCGAACTCCATCGGCAGTTCCTTCAACACATCCTTGCAGAAACCATTGACGATCAGGCCAACGGCATCCTCCTCCGACAGCCCGCGCTGACGGCAATAGAACAACTGGTCATCGGCGATTTTCGAGGTCGTCGCCTCGTGTTCCACCTTCGCCGTCAGGTTGCGGCTTTCGATATACGGCACCGTATGCGCGCCGCTCTGATCGCCAATCAGCAAACTGTCGCACTGGGTATGATTGCGGCCGTTCGACGCACTCGGCAGCATCTTCACCAAACCGCGATACGTATTGTTGGAATGCCCGGCACTGATGCCTTTAGAAATGATCGTGCTGCGCGACCCCTTACCAACGTGGATCATTTTCGTTCCGGTATCGGCCTGCTGGTGATTGTTGGTCACCGCCACCGAATAGAACTCTCCCACGCTATCCTCGCCCAGCAAAACGCAGGACGGATACTTCCAGGTTATCGCCGACCCGGTTTCCACCTGCGTCCAGGAGATTTTGGACCTCGCGCCACGGCAGGCGCCGCGCTTGGTGACGAAGTTGTAGATCCCGCCCTTGCCGTTGGCATCGCCGGGATACCAGTTTTGCACTGTGGAATACTTGATCGTCGCATCGTCCAGCGCAACAAGCTCCACCACGGCGGCGTGCAATTGGTTTTCATCGCGCTGCGGCGCCGTGCAGCCTTCCAGATAGCTGACATGCGCGCCCTCGGCGGCGATGATCAGCGTACGCTCGAACTGCCCGGTATTGCGGGCATTGATGCGGAAATAGGTGGACAGCTCCATAGGGCACCGCACGCCCTTGGGGATGTAAACAAAGCTGCCATCGGTGAACACGGCGCTGTTCAGCGCGGCGAAGAAATTATCCGCCGTCGGCACCACGGTCCCAAGATATTGCTTCACCAGTTCAGGATGCTCCCGCACCGCCTCGCTGATCGGGCAGAAGATCACCCCGGCCTTGCGTAACGTCGCCTGAAACGTGGTAGCAACCGACACGCTGTCGAACACCGCATCGACCGCGATTTGGGTGTTCTCCACGGTGTCCGGATCGACGCCAGCCAGGATCGCCCGCTCTTTCAGCGGAATCCCAAGCTTTTCGTACATCTTCAGCAGTTCAGGATCGACCTCGTCCAGACTCTTCGGCCCGGCCTTCTTCTTCGGCGCGGCATAGTAGTGCAGGTCCTGATAGTCGATCAGCGGATGATCGACGCGCGCCCACTGCGGCTCCGTCATCGTCAGCCATGCGGCATAGGCTTTCAGACGCCATTCCAGCATCCACTGCGGCTCCTCCTTGCGGGCGGAGATCAGCCGGATGATGTCTTCGTTCAGCCCCTTGGGCGCGAAGTCCATCTCGATCGTCGTCTCGAAGCCCCATTTATAGCCGGACTGAGTGACGGACTGAACGGTATCAAGCGTTTCTGTAACAGCGGCCATGCGAAATCCTATTCAGCAGCCGATTGAAAAGGCACCTGGACGACCGGCGTTCGGAATGCTGGCAACAGTGCCATCTGCATATCCGCCAGGGTGATGCGAGACAGCGCCGACTGGATCGCGTCGTTCACTGGATCCCACCGCCCGGCCATCGGGCATAAGCCGCGGGATTCGCATTCGGACACTGACCCTTCCACGCAGGCGGTCAGCGCGATCGGCCCATCGACCGCCGCGATCACGTCGGACACTGGTATCTCCGCCAGGCCCCGGTTGAGCCGATAGCCGCCCTTAGCCCCGCGCTGGGATGATACGAGATCGCCGGCCGCCAGTGTCTTCAATACCTTGGCGACCGTCGGTTCGGGTATGCCCGTCGCTGCGGCGATGCCGGGCGAGGTTTGAACTCTTTCCATGCCGGCCAGGCGAACCAGGACCACCACGGCATAGTCCGTCAGCTTCGACAGCCTCAACATGGCGTGCGAACCTTCGTGTTCCTGCGTGTTGCGGTTATCCGGACTTGGACAGTCCTGATTGACGTGAAATGGCGCATCAGGGCCGCAGCGTCAAGGGGTCCGATGGCAGGACAGTTTCGGCACTGCCCTCCGACGGTGACTCCGCCGATGCTTCGCGCCATCATTGCTCACGCCTAGGCAGCCAACCAAGGGGATCAAAGACGATGTCCGCCGTCACCACCGAACACCAAGGCGCGATTTCCATCATACGGATCAACCGGCCAGAGCGGCTGAACGCCATCGGCCAAGCCGTGGCGGTGGAACTGCAACAGGCATTCAAGGCCTTCGACGCAGACCCGGACAAGCGGGTCGCCATCCTGTCCGCCACGGGGAACCGCGCATTCTCCTCGGGTGCCGACATCGACGATCTGCCGGAACTGTGGCGCGCGATCCCCAATGTCGGCTTCCACACCGACAAGCCGATCATCGCCGCCACCTCTGGCTGGGTCGTGGGTGGTGGCATCGTCATGGTCACGATGTGCGACCTGCTGGTGTCCACTGAGGACACTGTGTTCTACTACCCCGAGGCTAGGCTTGGCACCACGGCCGGCGGCATCAGTTCGCTCGCCGCCCGCATACCGCACCACCTGGCCATGGAAATCATGCTCTTGGGGTCCAAAATTCCCGCTCGGCGGGCCTACGATGTGGGGTTCGTCAACCGCGTCGTCCCCAGCGGCCAGCACGAAGCCGAGGCCCTGACGATGGCACGGAGTCTTTGCGAATCGGCGCCGCTGGTCATCGGCGCGCTGAAACGTCTGGTAAATGAAGTCATGCCAACCGGACCGATCGAGCGTATGGTCGCGGTCAGTCAGACCATCGCCGGCGTCCGCCTGTCGGACGACCTTCAGGAGGGTATTCGTGCCTATAAGGAAAAGCGCAAACCCCGGTTCACGGGCCGGTAACGGCCCGTCCGGCAGCCCTCGGGGCGCTGTTTCGCGATGAGTTTGTCCGCCCGGCTGCACTGCCCGCGATGCCAGGGCCGCCTCGTCGCGGCATCGGAATCTGAACTGCGCTGTTCCAACTGCGAACAGGCGATCGCCCTGACCGACGGCATTGCCGATTTCATCGGTGATGCCGTCGCCGAACCCTGCAGTGGCCTGACACGCGGACACGGTGTGCTTGCGTCCGCCTTGCCGGAACGAATCATCGGTTCGGCCGGGCAACGCTGGCCGGCGGAACCGGGGGCCGTCATCGAACTCGGGTGCGGTCTCGGGCAGATGACACGGGCGCTGGCGGCCGGCGGCCCAGTGCGCAGCCTGCTGGTGGTGGATTCCGACAGAGCCCGGCTGCTGGCCTGCCAGAAACAACTGCGGGACGACGGTTACCAGCCGCCGCCGGGCCAGCCGATCATCTTCGCGGCGGCCGGTGGCGACCAAAACATCGTTCGCGATGCGGTGGCCGATACCGTCGTCGGCACGGCCGCGCTGGCGATGGCACGGGATGGCCGGATGTTCCTGACCGGCGCGTCCCGCATGCTGAAACCGGGTGGCCGGGCGCTGTTTGTCGTACCCAACAAACGTTACTGGCAGGCGGTTTGCCTGGCGATGGCGGATGCATTGCTTCAACATCATGCGCAACATGGGACATGGTCGCCGGAGTCATGGCCCGTCATGTCCCAACTGGCAAAGATGCGCCGGCTGATGCTGCACCCCGGCACCGCGCCGGACCAGGATAGTTTGCGCCCGTTCGATGCCGACGACATCGAACATTTGGGACCGGAAGCCGGATTCGCGGCAGCCGAGGTGATTCCCCTGGCGCCCGACGCGACCGGTGCGGAAACGATGGAGCGCTTCTGCCTGGAATGTGGCAGCAGCGAGGAGTTTGCCCGGGATATCGGCTGCCGTGCGGCTGTCGCCGGACGGCGGTTCTTCGCTCTGCTCGCCGATCGCGATGCCTCGGCTTACAGCCTGATATGGCTTACCAAGGCCGACGGTCCCACGATCCGTTTCCAACGTCCGCGCCCAACGCCGCCCGTGATGGTCTATCCGTCCGCGGACATGGTGCTGGGCGGCATGCCGCCCCGTTGGTCGATCGAACTGCTTGGCTGGGACACGCCCGACGGTATCGTTGTCAAAATTGGCGGCTGGTGCCTGAGCAATGCAGACGTGCTTTGCGTGCGGATAACCCTGGACGACGTTCCGTACGACGCCGCGGTTGGCCGGTACCGCCCCGACGTGCAGGAAGTCATGAACCAGCACCGCCAGTACCATGCGGTGAACGCCTTGTTCAGCGGCTTGGACGATCAGGTGCTTTTCCCCGGGGCAGGGGCTGGCGAACACGGCTGCCCGCTGCGGATCGACATTTTGCTGGCAGGCGATATTGCCTTGTCTGGGCCCGCCCCGGATCGCTTGCTGTTGAACCAGCCGATGGTGGTCGGTCATTAGCGGCCACATATTGCAATGAAAGCTCCTGCCCGCGGTCAACCGCTATGCGCGCCCCTATAAGCACTATGCGTCTCTTGCCGCTGCTGGGCGGCCTGCTGATCGCATTTGCATCCGCCGCCGCTCCGGCTGTGTCAGACCCCCGGCGTGCCCTGCAAGACGCAGAGCGCGCCAATACAGACGAGCAGGCCGCCCACCGCGATGCCGTGGATCGCGCGGCGCGCGCCGCCACTGAGGCTATGCGGCTGGCCCACGAACGGATCGAAGCTACGGCCAGACTTCGTCAGGCGGAGGCTGCAACCGCCGAGGCTGCCGCCCGCATTGATGTGCTGGCTGTGCGCCGCCGTGAGGCAGAACGACGGGTGCAGGCCCGTGCCGCTGCGTTGCAGCCGCTGCTCCCTTTGATCCAGCGACTGTCGCTCTATCCCGCCGAAACTTTGCTGGCCGTGCCAGCGCCGCCGGACGAAGCCCTGCGCGGCGTGCTGGTGCTGCAAGGTCTCGCCCGCCAGATGGAGCAGGAAGCGGAAGCCCTGCGCCGCGACCAGGCCGCACTGGACGCGGCTACGGGGGCGTTGCAGCAGGAAGCGCCGCGGCTGGCCAATGCCGAAGCCGAGCAGAAGACCGAGGCGGAGGTGCTGGACCAGAAAATCGCCGCTGCCCTGGACGACCAGACGGCGGCAGAGGTGGCGGCGAGCCAGGCCGCAACCCGGGCCGCGCTTGCTGCGAGCCGCATGGAATCCCTGCGCTCGGCCCTTGCATCCATCGAAGCCCAACGCAAGGCGGATGAGGCCAGGGCTCGGGAACAAGCACAGAGGGCGGAGAAGGAAAAGCACGCCGCCGCGGCCGCCGAGGCCCGCGGCCGGGAATCCATGGCGGCCCACCCGTCGGGGGCCGGCACGATCGCCGCCGGCGCCGCCCCGCATGGCCAGTTGCAGCCCCCGGTCATCGGCGTCGTCATACGTGGGTGGGGGGAGCAGACGGACGGCGGTCCCGCCACCGGCCTATCGTACCATGCCCCCCCGGGCGCCCGGGTTACCTCCCCCTGCGGCGGGCGGGTGGTGTTCGCGGAACCGTTCCGCAGTTATGGCCTGCTGCTGATCGTCGATTGCGGCGGCGGCTATCACATTGTGCTGGCCGGTTTCGACCGCCTGGATGTCAGGCCCGGCCAAAACGTGCTGGCTGGGGAGCCCGTGGGTGTCATGCCGAACTGGGTCCCGGGATCGACCGCGAAACGCCCAGCACTCTATATCGAACTCCGCCGCGACGGCACCCCGGTGAACCCGGCCCAGTGGCTGCGCCCGGCGGGTTGATCTGCTGCCCTCGCGGCCGTTCCGGCGCATCCGACCCGAGGGTGCCGGATGGCGAAGGTTTAATTTCATCCGATCGGTGTAATACCACAATGTAGTGAGGTCGGCCGGCGGGCGCCGGCCTTAAGAGAACAAAGCAACAGGGGCTTCAATCATGTATATCGTCCGACGCCGGGCTTGGGAACTCAGCGAGCGCTTCGTCACACCTGAACACTTGGCGATGAACAGGCGGGCGCTGCTGGCCGGTGTCGGCGCAACGGCCATCCTGCCGTCGGTGGGCCGGGCAGACGTGACAACGAACCCGGCCTACACCCCGGGCCGCGCTATAACCGAAGAAAAGTACGCGACGACGTACAATAATTATTATGAATTCGGCGAGAGCAAGAACATCTGGCGCGACGCCCAAAATCTGAAAACCCAGCCCTGGAGCATTCAGTTCGACGGTCTGGTTGCAAGGCCCCGCACCATCGGCCTGGATGATCTGCTGAAGCAGGTTCAACAGGAAGAACGCATCTACCGCCACCGCTGCGTCGAAACCTGGGCGATGACCGTACCATGGACCGGATTTCCCCTGTCTGCCTTGGTCAAGCTCGCCGATCCGCTGGCATCGGCAAAATACGTCGTGTTCCAAACCGCACAGGACAAATCGATGGATGGCCTGAATGCGCCGTTCTATCCGTGGCCCTATATCGAGGGCGTCACGATTCAGGAGGCCGCGAACGACCTGGGGTTCATTGCCACTGGCCTCTATGGCAAGCCGCTGCCGAAGCAGAACGGGGCGCCGCTTAGGCTTACGCTGCCGTGGAAATACGGCTTCAAATCCGCCAAGGCCATCGTGAAAGTGTCCTTCACGGAAAAGCGACCCGCAACGTTTTGGGAGTCGATCGGACCCTCGGAGTACGGATTCTGGGCCAACGTGAACCCCGCCGTGCCGCATCCGCGCTGGAGCCAAGCCACCGAACGCCTGCTTGGCAGCGACGAACGTATACCCACGCAGCTTTTTAATGGTTATGCTGAGCAGGTCGCGGGATTATATAGCGGCCAAACGAATGAGAAGCTGTTCATGTGATCGTCCACCGTATCCTGGCCATTGCCGCAGCAGTGCTTTTCGTCTCCACCGTCGGTATAGCGACGTTCGGGGCGGAGACCATGTCGCTTGGTCAGGCGCTGGACCTGATTGCCCCCAACCTCTTGAACGAACTGCCAGCTTGGTTCGGCGACTGGGCCTGGACCTCGCTGGCCCGTCCAATGATGGTTCGCCCCGCCTGGATGATGCCGCTGGGATTGGGCATGATCCTGGCCGGCTTGTCCGTATCCCTGTCTAATCGCAAGACAACCCACCGGTCGCACCGCCGTAGCTGATCCGTCCTCTGCACCCTTCTGCGGCTAGCGGTTTCGTCTTCCAATCCGCCCGGTCATTGGCGCTATGATGTCGCCCGAGGGGATCGCGCCAAAGAGCGCGGCCCGCGAACAGGGAGGCCGAGGATGAACGCACCGGTGCAGACCGATCCGCGCGACGAAGCCTATGCCACGCCGATCGAGCAAATTGACGTCAGCAATCCCCATTATTATCAAGATGATACGTGGCGACCCTATTTCGAGCGCCTACGGCGGGAGGATCCTGTCCATTGGTGCGAAAACGGGATGTACGGGTCGTACTGGTCAATCACCCGTTACCGCGACATCATGGCGGTGGACACCGATCACAAGTCGTTTTCCTCCGACGCCGCGGTGGGCGGCATCGTGCTCCGGGATTTGCCGATGGATTTCCGGCGCCCGAGCTTCATCTCGATGGACCCGCCGAAGCATGACGGGCAGCGCAAGATCGTGGCCCCGATCGTGGCACCCATGAACCTGGCCAACCTGTCCGCCACCATTCGCCAGCAGGTCGGGCGCATCTTGGACGATTTGCCCCGCGGCGAGACATTCGACTGGGTGGAGCGCGTCTCCGTCGAACTAACCACGCAAATGCTTGCGACGCTGTTCGACTTCCCATTTCACGAACGGGAAAAGCTGACTTACTGGTCGAATGTCGCCACCGTGAACACCAGGGCGGGCACCGAGGTCGATTCCGAAGCCAAGCGCAACGAGATCCTGGACGGGGCGGTGGCGTATTTCACCGAACTGTGGACCCAGCGGCAAAACCAGCCGCCCAAATCCGACCTGATTTCGATGCTGGCGCATGGGGAAGCAACACGCGATCTGCCATCCCGCCCGCATGAGTTCATGGGCAATCTGCTGCTGCTGATCGTCGGCGGCAACGACACCACGCGGAACTCCATCTCTGGCGGGCTGCTGGCATTAAATACGTTTCCCGATGAATACCGGAAGCTGCGGGCTAATCCCGCGCTGGTAACCGGCATGGTGCCGGAGATTATCCGGTGGCAGACCCCGGTGATCCATATGCGGCGAACGGCCCTGGAAGATACCCCCCTTTGTGGCAAGACCATCCGCAAGGGCGACAAAATCGCCATGTGGTACCTGTCCGGTAACCGCGACGAAGAAGCCATCGAACGGTCCGACGATTTCATCATCGACCGTGCCCGTCCACGCCAGCATCTGTCGTTTGGGTTCGGCATTCATCGTTGCGTCGGCAACCGCCTCGCGGAGATGCAACTGACGATCCTATGGGAGGAAATCCTGAAGCGGGATCTACCGATGATCGAGGTCATGGGGCCGCCGACGCGCGCGTATTCCAATGTCCTGCGCTCGATCGGTTCCCTGCCGGTTCGCATTCCCCTGGTCTGACGGAGGACGTACATGTCGATACCGTATTATGACTGCATCGCCCATCATGCGATGCGCCAACCCGGCTCGCTGGCGGCGGTGGATTTGGCCACCAACCGGCGACACACCTACCGCGCGTTCGATAGCCGTATCTCCCGATTGGCTGCTTCGTTCAGAAACCAGTTCGGTATCGGTCCAGGGGACCGCGTCGCCGTGCTGGCCCCGAACGCCACTGATACGTTCGAGGTGCAGTTCGCCTGCGGCCGCATCGGCGCCATCTTCGTGCCGCTGAACTGGCGGCTGGCCAACCCGGAACTGCGAGCAATCCTGGACGACTGCGCCCCGGCAATGCTGATCCATGACCCGGAATTCGCCGCCCGTGCCGCCGAACTGGCCGCATCCGGCGGCATTCCGAACCAAATATCGCTTGGCGAGGAATTCGAGGGCCTTGCCTACGACGGGCCGCCGCTGGATCAGCCCGTTGCCGCCACATTGGACGATATTTCGACCATCCTTTACACGTCCGGCACAACCGGAAGGCCCAAGGGCGCGATCATTACCCATGGCATGAATTTCTGGAACAGCGTTCACAGTTTCGGTACCGCATCGGTTGGACGCTCCACCGTATTCTTGTGCCTGCTTCCATTGTTCCATACCGGCGGCCTGAACGTATTCTCCTATCCGGTATTCCAGGCCGGGGGCACCGTGGTCATCATGCGCGCGTTCGACGCCGGGGAGGCTTTGCGGCTGATTGGCGACCCGGCCATGGGCATCACCCATGTATTCGGCGTGCCGGCGAACTATCAGTTCATGGGCCAGCATCCGAGGTTCGCCGAAACCGATGTGACCAGGCTGGCGTTTGCCGGCGTCGGTGGCGCCCCCACGCCCGATACCATCCTGCACCAATGGCAGCAGCGCGGCGCCCTGCTGCAGCAGGGATACGGGATGACCGAGACGTCCCCGCTGGTGCTGGTGCTGGATAAGGAAGACGCGGTCCGTAAGGTCGGGTCGGCAGGCAAGCCTATGCTGAACATGCAAACCCGCGTGGTGGGCGACGACGGCTCCGACGCCCCGCCCGGCACAATCGGCGAGCTGTGGGTGAAGGGTCCGAATATTACGAAAGGCTATTGGCGGCAGCCGGAAGCGACGGCGGCGGCATTCACAGATGGCTGGCTCCACACCGGCGATGCCGCGGTGGTGGATGACGAAGGTTATTACTTCATCGTGGACCGCTGGAAGGACATGTACATTTCCGGTGGGGAGAATGTGTACCCCGCCGAGGTGGAGAACGTACTCTACCAGAACGACGCCATCGCCGAGGCAGCGGTAATCGGTATCTCCGACACGCGCTGGGGTCAGGTGGGCCGCGCAGTGGTGGTACTGAAAGCCGGCGCCGTTCTGACCGAGGACGACATCGTGGCCCACTGCGCGGCCAATCTCGCTCGGTACAAACTGCCGCACTCGGTGGTGTTTACGCAGGCGCTGCCGCGCAATGCCACCGGGAAAGTACACAAGCCAACGTTGCGAAAGACGTTTGGCGAGGGGTAGCATGTACTCCGCCCGCCAAACGCCATTAGCCTAAGCCAGATGAACCGGAACCAATAAGGGCGTAGCATCGTCATCCGGGGCCACGATAGCCGCGGGTGCTATGGCAAGCGCACCTGTAGAACGCTATGTCGACCGGATTGTCGACGTTTTGTCCTGCTACGATCGGGTTGTTGCAACTGGGACGCTGGCCACGGTGTGCTAGCCGAGGGTATGACGCGGTTCCTCAACGCCAACCAAATCCGCATCTTCGGCTATCCGGAATTTGCCATGACACTGCGCGAGCAGGTGCGCGAAGCGGGGGCATCGCTGGCCGCGGAAGCCGGGGTCGTGATCAAGCGCGCCGCCAAGGGTCATATCCGCAAGGAGGCGATCGTAACCAAAATTCTGGAATAGCGCGGCGATCATCCCGGTCTGGTGCATGTCATCTCGGCGATGGAGGCCTGTGACGCTTACAAGCCATGGCACAACAAGCAGACGCACAAGACCTATCTGCGCCCGGACATTGGCAAGTGCCTGCACTATTATTTCTACTTTATGGACGCCTAGAGGGTGTTATGTACTTTTTCTGAGACACCGTTTAATGCAGATGGATGGTCGATTCACGTAAGCCCTATCCCTCCGATGTGTCCGATGACGAATGGTCGTTGGTTGTTTCGTATTTGACGCT
>JAKBCJ010000132.1 GCA_021807975.1 Pseudomonadota bacterium
CGTCGATTGCATGCGGTCGTTGATCGTTTCCACCGCCGCAAGGATCGCGACGCGCGGCTGTGGAATGCCGATCGCATGCGCCAGATTGATCGCGTTCTGCACGATCCCGGCCTTGTCCATCAAGTCCGGGGCGATGTTGATGGCGGCGTCGGTGACCAGCAGCGGACGCGGATAGTCCGGCACGTCCATCAGATAGACATGGCTGATCCGGCAGGCGGTCCGAAGCCCGGTATCGGGGGCGACAACCGCATGCATCAGGTCCGAGGTATGCAGATCCCCCTTCATCAGCAAACCCGCTTCGCCGGATCGCACAAGAGCGACGGCGCGCGCGGCGGCATCGGCGGCATCGGCCACATCGATCAGCCTCAGTCCGCCGATATCGGCGCCAACCTCGCGCGCGACCGCTTGAATCCGGGTAGCCGGCCCGATCAGGATCGGCACGATCAGGCCAGCTTTCGCGCCGTCCAGCGCGGCCATCAGGGACGCGGCATCGACCGGATACACCACCGCGGCGGCGATCGCCGCACCGGCAGCGGCGCGCGCCATCATTGCCTGCATCCGGTCATGGCGCAGCACGCGCACATCGGGCAGCCTGACCCGCTTGACCCGGATTTTGGCGGTCGGCGCGCGAACGAAGGCATTGCCCGCGATCACGGTCTGGCCCGTCTGGTTGGTGCAGACGCATTCCAGCACCACGTCGCCTTTCGCCGGCTTTTTCTCGCGCACGGTCACCGTGGCCGTAATGGTGTCGCCGATACTGACGGGATGGGTAAAGCGCAGATCCTGGCCCAGATAAATCGTCCCCGGTCCCGGCAATTCCGTTCCCAGCACCGCCGAGATCAACCCGGCACCCCACATTCCCTGGATAATGACGTGGTGGAACATGTCCGTTGCCGCATACGCCGGATCGACATGGGCGGGGTTCACGTCACCGGTCACCGTTGCGAACAGATCGATATCGCGTTGGCTGACGGTATGCGACAAGCTGGCGGCATCGCCAGGGGACAATTCCTCGAATGTCCGGTTTTCAATGAACTGACCGTCGGTTTCTTCCGTCATGGTCTCTATCCTTCAAGCACATACTGCCCGGGCGCATCGCAAAGCGGCCGGTACCCTGGCGCGCCCATGCTCGGTGGATCGATCGGACCGCCGGAGCGCTGAGCGAGCCAGGCGCTCCATTCTTCCCACCACGACCCGTCGCGTGCGGCGGTAGTCTGTTCCCATTCGTCCGGACCCGGCGTATGGCCCCCGGCGGCGCGGGTGCGAATACGGAAATGGCGGTGCGGATGCCCAGGTTCGCTGACGATACCAGCATTGTGTCCGCCCGATGTCAGCACAAATGTCAGTTCGCCGTCGTTCAGCAGATGCAGCTTAAACACCGATTGCCACGGCGCAATATGATCGCGTTCGGTTCCCACAAGGAAAACCGGCAGCTTGATGTCGTCCAGTGCGAGCGGACGGCCGGCCACCGGGAAACGGCCCTCGGCGAGTTCGTTGCGGAGGTAAAGTCTTCGTAGATACTCGATGTGCATACGCGCCGGCAGGCGCGTACCATCGGCGTCCCAGGCCATCAGGTCGAACGGCGTTTCGTGTTCGCCCAGCAAGTAGTCGCGCACCGCCCGCGACCAGATCAGATCGTTGGATTGCAGCATCTGAAATGCGCCGCTCATTTGCTCGCTGCTCAGATAGCCTTGCGTTTTCACGATATCGCCGAGAAAATCGAGTTGGTCCTCGGTGATAAACAACTGTAGCTCGCCGGCCTCTGTGAAGTCGGTCTGCGCGGCGAACAGCGACAGGCTGGCAAGGCGGTCATCGCCGTCCCGGGCCATCGCGGCCGCGGCGATGACCAGCAATGTGCCACCCAGGCAATAGCCGGTGGCATGGATTTTCGTATCGCCGCAGATCGCGCGAACGGCATCGATCGCCGCCATCACGCCCCGGGTGCGGTAGTCGTCCAGTGTCGTATCCCTCAGTTCCTCACCGGGGTTCCGCCAGGAAATCGCGAACACAGTGCGCCCCTGGCTCACCAGCCAGCGGATCATCGAATTACCCGGCGACAGGTCCAGAATGTAATATTTCATGATCCACGCGGGCACGATCAGCACCGGTTCGGCGCCGACTTGCGGGGTGGACGGGCTGTATTGAATCAATTCCATCAGCGTATTGCGGAACACCACCTTGCCTGGCGTTACGGCGAGATTGCCGCCGACAGTAAATCCGGTCGGGGCGGCCCCCGTCCGGTCGTGCAGGTAATTGCCGAAACCAGCCAGCAGATTGCGGCCCCCGGTCTTGAGGGTTGCGTCCACAACCTCGGGATTGAGCCACGGAACATTGGAGGGGGAAATCATGTCCAGCCACTGCCGCAGGGTGAATCCGACCAGCCGCCGGTTGTGCGGATCCACCCCGCCGGGGCTGCGGACAACCTGATCCCACCATTCCTCGCCCAGCAGCACCGCCTGGGTCAGCAGGCTGAAGGGACGCTGCTGCCAGGCCGGGTCGGCAAACCGGCGGTCGCCGGGCTTCGGGGCGATCGGCACTTCCTGTCCCATCGCGGACCGGAACAGGCGGGCCCATTGGCCGAGCGCTGTGCGCCCCAGATCCGCCGTCTGGAATGGCGCGTTCGCCGCGTGGGCCGCCCAATCGAGACAAGCCAAAGCGATGGTGCTGGGCGAGCGGCCGCCAGTAAATCTGTTTTGCCAGGCGTGCAACTGGCGATCGAGGTCGGCCGGAGTGGTCAGGAGGAGTGCTTCCGCCGCCGGTTCGACGGCGGATGGCTGAACAGACGTGGTCAGGTCTGGCATGATCTGGCTCCTTGGATGGGGTACGGGTTCGGGCGGCTTATGTTCGTTACATATGAAATAGAACCTGCCCGATCCAGCATCCGCGCCGACGGGAGCGAACGCTGGCCTGAACAAGACGATAAGAACAAATAGGTTCCGAATTGGCGGATACCAATAAATCGATGTCTAACATTCGCAGTCCGCTGACCACATTACAATTATATTACAAACACCACAGATTGCATCCAATCGGGCACATCGATGTCTATTCATACGACGATACAACGCACGCTGCCGGCAGCGATGCCGGGTGCCAGCGTCATTCGCTTTCTATCCAGGACGAACTTCGCGCCCGGATCCCTCCGTCCGATGCCTGCCGCGCCCTTCTTCGCGGTATCGGAAACCGATAGTAGGTACATGGTGGCCGTCGCGGAAACATCCATCGGCGCCGTCAGTGGCCCCATGCCCTGGTTAGCCGCAAAGCCAAGCCGCTTCCTTGATCGGAATCAAACGGCCCCGGGCGCCGGTTTTGGGCATTTCCTCGCTCTCCGCATAAATCCCATGCCGCAATGCAGCATTATCGAAGCTTCGGCATGGACCTAATAGACGGCCAACGATGCCGGACACATCCCCCGGCCGAAGCATGGAGAATTTCTATGACTAACCCGATCCTCGCCGCCATCACCGCACTGCGCCTGACGATTGCGACAGCCCCTGCGGATCACGCGGTGGTGTTCAAGACCGCCAGCGCGGTCGCGGGCGCCAGCGCCGCCACGCACATGCATCAACACGGGTGGCTGGGCGGCTACGCCTGACACGCGCCGCCCGGGGAACCCACTGCCGCCCGGCGGCCACGCAAGACAAGAAGGCCGGTCCCGGGCCTTCCTGTCCGCGCCGGGGCAGCCGGGCACCCGAATATGGCTGCCACTATCAGACCGGAACGGTTCGATGCCGAGGTTGGAGCCGCAGGCTTCTGATTTTACGGTGCAGGGTGGCCCGGCTAATGCCCAGCGATGCGGCCGCAGCCTTCACATTGCCTTGCGATTGCGCCAGCGCACCGGCCACGACCGCACGCTCCGCTTCGGCAAAGGAACCTGACTCCGGTCCCGGCAGGGTGGCGAGAAGATCGCCCGCGACGAGCGATCCGGCCAGCGCCGCATCGTCCAGGTGCAGCGCAATCCGTGCCGCGTGTGTCGCCCCGACAATCCTGCGATCCGAGTCGACCGCCAGCAGCGGCGTGGAATAGGTATCCTCGGTCTCCGGCAACGCCACGATCAGATGACGCCCGAAGAACGCATGAAAGCACGATTGTTCGATGCGCCGCGCGGTATCGCGCACAGACGCCATGACCATCGGCAGCACCCGACCGGTCGGATCCGGGCGAAACGAAGAGATATCCAGTGCGCCGGCTACCTCCCCCATCGCATTGAACACAGGTGCAACCGTGCAGGTCAGTTGCGTATGCCGCCGCCGGAAATGCTGGTCGCGATGGATCGTCACCGGACGTCGCTCCGCCAGGCAGGTGCCGACACCGTTTGTCCCTTCGATGTCCTCGCTCCATAACGCCCCGGTCCAGAGACGCCAGTTCCGGCAGCCATCCTCATCACCGCCGCGCACGCGCCGAGCGATGATGGCGCCCGACCTGTCGGCCAGCAAAACAGAGTAGTCGAGGCCGCCGACCAGCCCGTACAGACGATCCAACTCCGGATCGGCGGCGCGCAGCAGACGGCCGGCATAGTCCCGCGCGTGGCGCAATTCCATCCCGCTCAGCACCGCCGGAGGCTCGGTCTTTTCTGGATCGATATGATGATTCACAAGGCACCGCCGCCATGAAGCTGCGATTTCGGACGGCTCGGCGGCCGCGGACGGTTCGGCTTCCCGCAGGACGGAGAACACGCGATCCGCATGGTGCGGCACAGCATTGTTGGTCAAGGCTTCCCCCCTTGCCGTCGTTGTTCGCTGGACCATAACACGGCGCGCCACCCGGTGCCATGCCGCCGTCGTGTCGCGGAACCGCACCATCTGGCGCAGTTCTGCGACACATCGCCCGGCCAATGGCAGAAAATGCGGATGCCGGCCGGATCGGGCTTTGAAGTCCGCTCACCGCCGCCCGTAGATATCGATGAACGTCGATCGAAATCCGGCGGCGCCACGCAGCGCGGTTGAGCGAGTTGGCGAATTGGAGGGAACAGACAATGCAGATGAACCGAGCAGACCTGTTGCATGCGTATCGGACGATGCGAACGATCCGGGAGTTCGAGGAGCGGCTCCATCTGGAATTCGCGACCGGCGAAATCCCGGGTTTCGTGCATCTGTATGCCGGCGAGGAAGCCTCGGCGGTCGGCGTATGCATGCAACTGACTGACCGCGACAAGATTGCCAGCACCCATCGCGGCCACGGCCATTGCATCGCCAAGGGCGTCGAGGTGCAGGGTATGATGAGCGAGATTTATGGCCGCAAGGACGGGGTTTGCGGCGGCAAAGGCGGCTCGATGCACATCGCCGACCTGTCCAAGGGCATGCTCGGCGCCAACGGCATCGTGGGCGGCGGGCCGCCGCTGATCTGCGGCGCGGCGCTGACCGCCAAGACGCTGAAGACCGGCGGGGTCGCGGTCGCCTTCTATGGCGACGGCGCCTCGAACCAGGGAACGACGCTGGAAAGCCTTAACCTCGCCTCGATCTGGAAGCTGCCCGCGATCTTCGTCTGCGAGGACAACGGCTATGCAGAGTCTACCGCGTCGTCCTATTCGGTCGGCGGCAGTCAGGCCAGGCGCGCCGAGGGATTCGGGATACCCTGCCAGGAAGTGGACGGATTCGATTTCTTTGCCGTGCATGAGGCCGCGCGTGTGGCGATCGAACGGGCACGCAACGGCGGCGGCCCCAGCATGTTGCATGTCAGGTTAGCCCGCTACTTCGGTCATTTCGAAGGCGATGCAACAACCTACCGGGCGCCGGGCGAGGTTGACCGTATCCGCAACGAGCAGGACTGCCTGCGCCGGTTCCGCCAGTCGGTGACCGACGCCGCGCTTCTGGACAGCGGCGAGCTCGATGCCGTGGATCGTGAGGCCGCCGAGGCGGTGGAGATGTCTGTTCGCGGCGCCAAGGCTGGCGCGCCACCGACCGAAGCCGACCTGCTGACCGACGTTTACGTAGCGTACTGAGGGAGTAACGTGGCATGAGCAAAAAAAGCTATCGCACGGCGATCAACGAGGCGCTGCGTCAGGAGATGCGCCGGGATCCGACGGTCATCCTTATGGGCGAGGACATCGCCGGCGGCGCGGGCGCGCCGGGCGAGCAGGATGCATGGGGCGGCGTGCTCGGCGTCACCAAGGGTCTGGTCGGCGAGTTCGGCCGTGAGCGCGTGCTGGATACGCCATTGAGCGAAAGCGCCTATATCGGTGCGGCGGCGGGGGCCGCGGCGACCGGACTGCGCCCCGTGGCGGAGCTTATGTTCGTCGATTTCGTCGGCGTTTGCTTCGATCAGATATTCAATCAGGCCGCCAAGTTCCGCTACATGTTCGGCGGCAATGCACGCACGCCATTGGTGATCCGCGCCATGTACGGGGCCGGATTCCGCGCGGCAAGCCAACACAGCCAGTGCCTGTATCCGCTGTTCACCCATATCCCCGGCCTGAAGGTCGTGCTGCCATCCTCCGCCTATGAGGCGAAGGGCCTGTTGATCCAGTCGATCCGCGACGACGATCCGGTGATCTTCCTGGAAAACAAAGTGCAGTACGACGAAGAGGAAGAAGTTCCAGACGAGGCCTATACTATCCCGTTCGGTGAAGCCAACCTGACGCGCGAGGGTGGCGACGTCACCATCGTTGCGTTCGGACGCATGGTCAAAATCGCCAACGAGGCCGCCGACCGGCTGGAAAAGCAGGGCATCTCTTGCACCGTGCTGGATCCGCGCACGGTCTCGCCGCTCGACACCGCCACCATCCTCGAATGTGTGCGGGAGACCGGGAGGTTGGTGATCGTCGATGAGGCGAGTCCTCGCTGCAACATGGCAACGGACGTGTCGGCGCTGGTAGCGCAGGAAGCGTTCGGTGCGCTCAAGGCGCCGATCCGGATGGTCTGCCCGCCGCATGTGCCGGTGCCGTTCGCGCCGAACCTCGAGGATCTCTATGTGCCGAACGCCGACCGCGTGGAGGCGGCGGTGCGCGCCACGATGGGATTCAAGGCCAGGGAGCTTGCCTGAGATGTCCGGCATCATCCCGCTGACCATGCCGAAATTCGGTCTGGCCATGACCGAGGGCAAGATCGCATCCTGGGCCATTCCCGAAGGTGCCAGGATCGAGGTCGGCCAGGAAATCGCCGACATCGAGACAACCAAGATCACCAACGGCTACGAGAGCCCGGTCAAAGGCATTCTTCGCCGCCGCGTCGCGCCGGAGCAGCAGGACCTGCCGGTCGGCGCCCTGATCGCGGTGGTTGCGGATGCATCGGTTCCCGATAGCGACATCGACGCCTTCATCGCCGCGTTCGAGGCGGAATTCGCGACCGGTCATACCGGGGAGCAGGCCGAGGCAGCGCCGGAGCCAGTCATCGTTCAGGTGGACGGGCGCGGGATCCGCTATCTGGAAACCGGCCGCGAGCATGCGGGAACGCCGATCGTGCTGATCCACGGATTCGGCGGCGATCTGAACAACTGGATGTTTAATCAGCCGGTGCTTGCGGAGGATCGCCGGGTGATCGCTTTGGATATGCCCGGGCACGGCGGTTCCAGCAAGGATGTCGGTGCCGGGGATCTCGCAACGCTGTCCGCCGCGGTGACCGGACTGCTCGCGGCGCTGGATATCCCCAAGGCCCACCTGGTCGGGCATTCGCTAGGCGGGGCGGTGGCGCTGCGGATGGCGCTCGATACGCCGGATCGGGTGGCGTCGCTCAGCCTTATCGATCCGGCTTCGCTCGGGGAGGAGATCGACGGCAACTTCATCGCCGGGTTCATTGAGGCAAGCCGGCGCAAACAGATACAACCCGTGCTGGAGAAGCTGTTCAGGAACAAAAGCCTGGTCAGCCGCGACATGGCCGATGACCTGCTGAAATACAAACGCCTCGACGGTGTCGCGGCCGCACTCGGCACGATAGCGGCGGCCAACTTCGCCAACGGCAGGCAACAGGAAATCCTGCGCGACCGGCTGACGGAACTCCGCAACCTGCCCGTACAAATCATCTGGGGCGACGCGGATGAGATACTTCCGGTCGGCCACGCCGCGAATCTGCCGGCCGGCATTACCACGCACATCCTGCGCGACGCTGGACACATGCCGCAAATGGAGAAGGCGGCGGAGGTCAACCGGCTGATCGCGGACCTGGTGTCGCTAACTGGTTAACCTGCCTGGTTTAAGCAGCTCATGATCTGACCGCTTCGATTTCGTTCTGTTCCGGGGCATGCTCCGGAACAGAACCGCGTGTCGGATTGGACGATCATCTGTGTTCAGTCGCCCCGGAGGCCGCGCGGCGGCTGTGCAACGTGCCCGACCCGCGGGCAGCAATTCGCGCGGTGGGGATTCCGGCGCGGCCCGGAACTGCCTATGCTTTCGGGATGATAGACGCATCAGCGATCGGCTTGGGCCCCACCGCATCCAGGCTGCATCTGTTCCACCGAACGACCGGCCGCTCGCTGCGGAGGGCCGCATGAATCAGATCGGCCGGCCGCTGCGGCGGCGCGAAGATGCGCGGCATCTCACCGGGCACGCGCGGTTTCTCGATGACATGGTCTTCCCCGGTGCCCTGTTCGCCAGGTTCGTCCGCGCGCCGCTGGCCCATGCCCGCATTCTCTCGATCGAGACAGCAGCCGCGCTGGCGGTGCCCGGCGTGGAGATGGTCGCAACCGGCGCCGATCTGGCCCGGCTCGCCGCGCCGTTGCGCCTGGCGCCGCCGATCGATGGGCTAAAGCCGGTCAGCATGGAGCCGATGCCCACGCGGAAGATCCGCTTCGATGGGGACCTGGTCGCTGTCGTCGTGGCCCGCGGCCGGATGGCGGCGGAGGATGCCGCCGAACTGGTCGCCGTCGAGTACGAAAGCCTTCCCGCAATGGTCACCGCCGCGGCGGCACTCGCGCCGGACGCGGTTCTGGTTGATGACGATCTGGACAGCAACCTCGTCTCCCACCAGAGCTTCTCCGCCGGGGATCCGGAGCAGCACTTCCGCACGGCGCATCGCGTGGTAGAGGCACGGTTCCACCAGCATCGCCAGACCCATGCCCCGATGGAGCCGCGCGGCTGCTGTGCCGTGTGGGACGAAGGCCGCGAGCACTTGACGCTGCATATCGGCAACCAGGCACCGCATCCGCTGCGCACGGCGATCGCGGCGCGGCTGGGGCTGGCGGAATCACAGGTGACGGTGATCTGCCCCGATATCGGCGGGGCGTTCGGCCAGAAGATCGCGCTCTACCGCGAGGAGCTCGCCGTCGCGGCCTTGTCGCGCGCACTCAAGCAGCCGGTGCGCTGGCGCGAGGAACGGGGCGAGAACCTGCTGGCAGCCGCGCACGCACGCGAGCAGTCGGTGCAGACCCGAGCCGCCGTCGATGCCGATGGGCGCATCCTGGCGCTCGATTTGAAGCTGGTCGAGGATTTCGGCGCCTATTGCTTCTACCCCGCCAACTACATGGCCCGCGTGGTCGCGATGATCGCAACCGGTCCCTATCGCATCAACCACTATGCCTTCGATGTGCAGGTGGTGCTGACCAACAAATGCGGTTCGGGACCGATGCGCGCGCCAATGGCGATCGCCTCCCGGGTCATGGAGGGCACCATCGACGCCATCGCCCGTGCGCTGACACTCGACCCGATCACCGTGCGACGGCGCAATATGCTCTCCCGAACCGATCTGCCGTTCCAGATGGCGACAGGAGAAATACTGGACGACGTCACCCCGCGCGAGACCTTCGAGGCCGCGATCGACGGCTTCGATGTCACTTCCTTCCGGACCCGCCAGGCAGCGGACCGCGCGGCGGGCGTGTACCGCGGGCTGGGGATCTGTTCGGTTATGGAACCAACCACCTATGGTTCGGCGTTCTACAAGGCGGCGGGCATCGCCGGCTCCGGCCATGAGGCCGGCTGGGTAAAGGTGGCGCCTTCCGGCTCCGTGGATGCGTCGGTGGGGCTGATGGGCTCCGGCCAGGGCTACGAGACGGCGCTGGCACAGGCTGTGGCGCAGGGGCTGGGCGTTCCGGCCGAATCCGTCCGCATGCGGTTCGGCAACACCGATACCGCGCCCTATGGCATGGGCAGCCGCGGCGCCCGCGGCGGCACGGCTGGCGGATCGGTGCTGTTCCTGGCCGGCCAAACCCTCCAGCGCAAAATCTGCGCCATCGCCGCGCACCGGCTCGGTCTTAACTCCGGCGATGAGCTGCGCCTGCATGATGGCGTCATCCAGCGGCCGATCGGCGGCAAGTGGGAGGAGACCGGTCTTGGCCTGCGCGACATCGCCCGCATCGCCTATCTCGATCCGCTGAGCCTGCCGCCGGGCATGGAACCGGGTCTGGAAGCACATCGCGCCTATGATCCGCCGGCAATGACCTATTCCAACGCAACGCATATGTGCGAGGTCGTGGTCGATATCGAAACCGGGACGGTCACGCCGGTGCGTTATCTGGTGGCCGAGGATTGCGGCACCGTGCTCAACCCCGCCATCGTCGCGGGTCAGCAGCACGGCGCGGTGGCGCTGGGGCTTGGCGGTGCGCTGCACGAGCAAGTGGTTTACGATAGCGACGGTCACAACCTGACCGGCAGCTTCATGGACTATGCCATGTCCACCGCGGCCGACCTGCCGCCGATCGAGATCATCGCCTGCCACACACCCAGTTCCCGCACGCCGACCGGCAGCAAGGGCATGTCCGAAGGGG
>JAKBCJ010000133.1 GCA_021807975.1 Pseudomonadota bacterium
CCGGGTTCAGGGTCAGCGCGGCCTCGACGGTGGCCAGGCAGGATTCGACCGTTTCGTGCGGCAGCCCATACAGCAGGTCCAGGTTGATCGCCTGGATGCCGGCACCGCGCAACAGCTCGACGCATCGCCGGGTCACGGCCAGGCTTTGCACCCGGGCGACCGCCTTCTGCACTGCCGGGTCGAAACTCTGCACGCCAAGGCTGGTCCGGGTCACGCCGGATATCGCCAGTGCCGCCGCCATCGCGCCGTCCAGCCGCCTTGGATCGATCTCGACGGCGATTTCGGCATCCGGCTCCACATCGAACCGGTCGCGCAGCAGGTCCATAACAGAGCGAAACAGGTCGGGGCCGGTAATCGTTGGTGTGCCGCCGCCCCAGTGGATATGCGCGACCCGGCGGCTGCCGGCCAGGTCGGCCACCCGGACGATCTCTTGCTTCAGCGAGTCCACGTAACGCTCGATCGGCGCGCGATGCCGGGTGATGCTGGTGTTGCAGCCGCAATACCAGCACAGCGTCGTGCAGAACGGCACATGCAGATACAGTGACAGCCGGTCGAATCCCCGCAGGCTCTTCAGCCATTCGCGATAGGACGCAGGGCCGACCGCCTTAGAGAAATGCGGTGCGGTCGGATAGCTGGTGTAGCGCGGAATACGCTCGTTCAGGTATTTCGCGATTGCCGTGTCTGTCATGGCCGCCCCGTCTTTCGTGTCCGTACACTGGCCCATCCGCGATGCTGTTTGCCTTGATCAGGATCAATTTCCGGCGACATTCCGCACGCTAAGAAGAACGGGTTCAATAGGGTGCGCATATCCCATGTCCCTGCTCGATCTCGATGCGTTACGTCAGGCAACTGTCGCTCAAGAGCCATTCCGGTTCACCGTGGTGCGGGACTTCGTCAACGCCGCCGATGGCGCCGCGATCCGCGGCGATTTTCCGAATATCGTCTATCCCGGCTTGCTGCCGGTCGAAGCGACGGCGTACGGTCCGAAGTTCGGCGAACTGATCCAGGAACTGCGATCCGATTCTGTCGCCAGGGCATTTTCGGAAGCGTTCGACATCGACCTGACCGGGCGTTCGGTGATGATTACGGTCAGGGGCCGGTGCCAGGAACGCGACGGGCGCATCCATACCGACAGTGCGGCTAAACTGGTCACCGCGCTGCTGTATTTCAATGATAAATGGGAGCCTGGCGGCGGGCGCCTGAGGCTGTTGCGCCGGCCCGACGACCTGAACGATATCATCGCGGAGGTTCCCCCTGATTCGGGGACACTGGTAGCGTTCCGCCGGTCGGACTGTTCCTATCATGGTCACGAACCGTTTGTCGGCGTTCGCCGCTATGTCATGATCAACTGGATGGCCAGCACCTTCGCCGCGCGGCGGGAATTGCTGCGCCACCGGATATCCGCCACCGCCAAGCGCACCTTCGCGCATGTGGAAACGGCATAGGGATGCCGGTCGCATCGACCTTTCGCAGCAGCCTGGATCATTCCGATTCCGGCGTGGAACCGTTCCCGCACTGGTTCCTGAGCCATGTGCTGCCAACCGAAACCTGCGCCGCCATCGATGCGCTGCCAGTGAAGGCCCCGGCGATCGAGGATACCGCCGGCAGGCGAGAGACCCATAACAGTTCCCGCCTGTTCTTTGGCCAGGCACAGCGGATCGCCTACCCGGTGTGCGACGAACTGGCAACGGCACTGCAACAAGACGAGGTGGTCCGCCATATCGAGGCCCTGTGCGATGTGGATCTGCACGGCAGTTTCCTGCGCATCGAGTATTGCCTGGATACCGATGGCTTCTGGCTGGAGCCGCATACCGACATCGGCGCCAAGCTGTTCACGATGCTGATCTATCTGTCTGCCGATCCCGGATCCGAGGCATGGGGGACGGATATTCTGGATGGTCCGGACAAGCTTGTCGCGACCACGCCGTACCAGCGCAACACCGGCTTTATCTTCATTCCGTCGGCCAATAGTTGGCACGGCTTTCACCGCCGCCCGATTAACGGTGTGCGGCGGTCGCTGATCGTCAACTTCGTCCGGCCGGAATGGCGGTCTCGCCAGGAACTCGCCTTTCCGGACAAGGCGGTTTTGTCCCTGGGTTAACCACAAAGGAAACACCAATGTCACGCCAGCCGGTGCCGGGGACGACCATTTTCGACGGCGAGCAGGCCCGTAAGGGGTATGCGCTGAACAAGATGTGCTACTCGTTCAACGAAGCGGAAAACAGGGCGGCATTTCTACAGGATGAAGACGGCTACTGCGCGCGCTACGGACTGAACGACGCCCAGCGCGAGGCGATCCGCAACCGGAACGTGCTGAGCCTGATCGCTGCCGGCGGCAATGCTTATTACCTGGCGAAATTCGCCGGCATTTTCGGCTTGGATATGCAGGATATCGGCGCCCAGCAAACCGGCCTGACCAAAGACCAGTTCAAGGCCAGGCTTCTCGCCGCAGGGGGGTCATAACGATGGCCGAGATCCTTGGCGCGATAACGGTTTCCCACGTTCCCGCTATCGGCGGTGCCATCGCCAGGGGTTTACAGAACGATCCGTACTGGAAACCGTTCTTCGATGGCTTTCCGCCGGTGCGCGACTGGCTGGCCCGGGTCAGGCCGGACGTGGCGGTGGTCGTCTATAATGATCACGGATTGAACTTCTTCCTGGATAAGATGCCCACTTTCGCGGTCGGCGCGGCGCCCGAATATCGCAACGCCGACGAAGGCTGGGGGATTCCGGTCGTGCCGCCGTTTCGCGGCGACCCGGCACTGTCCTGGCATTTGATCGAATCGCTGGTGGACGAGGAGTTCGATCCGGTGACTTGTCAGGAAATGACGGTGGATCACGCGTTTACCCTGCCGATGGCGCTGTTCTGGCCGGATATGCAATGGCCGGTTCGCACCGTGCCCGTGGTGGTCAATACGGTGCAGGCGCCGCTTCCCTCCGCTGCCCGCTGCTACCGGCTGGGGCAGGCGATCAGGCGCGCCATTGCGTCCTGGCCACGGCAGGAGCGTGTGGTGGTGATCGGCACCGGCGGCCTGTCGCACCAGTTGGACGGGGAGCGGGCCGGCTTCATCAACAAGGATTTCGACCTGCGGTTCATCGACAGTCTGATGAACGACCCGACCTGGGCAACGAAGTATTCGACCGCGGAACTGGTGGAACTGGCCGGCACCCAAGGCGTGGAACTGTTGAACTGGCTGGTGGCGCGCGGAACGCTGCCGGCGCAAGTCAGGCAGCGCCACGTCAACTATCACATTCCCGTGTCCAACACCGCGTCCGGCCTGCTGCTGATGGAGCCGGACTGAACCAGCAGCGGGCTTAACGGAAGCCTTCCAGCACGATTTTGCCGCGCGCCCGTCCGCTTTCGATCAGGGCGTGGGCGCGCTTCAGGTTCGCCGCGTCGATCTGCCCGAAATTCTCGCCCAAAGTGGTGCGGATCGTGCCGGCATCAACCAGGCGGGCGACTTCGTTCAGCAGCGCGCCCTGGGCGCCCATGTCGGCGGTTTTGAACATCGGGCGGGTAAACATCAACTCCCAATGCACCGAGATGCTTTTCCGCTTGAACGGCACGATATCCAGGGTCGCGGGATCGTCGATCAGGCCGAACCGCCCCTGCGGGGCGATCAGTTTGACGATGTCCTGAACGTGCCGGTCGGTGTTGGTCGTCGAAAACACGAAACCCGGCCCGTCGATCTGTTCGGACAATGGCCGCGTGTGGTCGATGACCATATGGGCGCCAAGATCCTGGACCCAGGCGCGGGTTTCGGGGCGTGACGCGGTGGCGATGACGCGCAGGCCGGTCAACTGACGCGCAAGCTGGATGGCGATGGAGCCGACCCCGCCGGCACCGCCGACGATCAGGATATCGTTGCTTCCGGGCACCGGTTTGCCAACATCCAGACGGTCGAACAGGGCTTCCCGAGCGGTGATCGCGGTAAGGGGCAGCGCGGCGGCCTGTGCCCAGTCCAGCGATTTCGGTTTGTGGCCGACGATGCGTTCGTCCACAAGATGCAGTTCGGCGTTGGTGCCCTGGCGGGTCATATCGCCGGCATAGAAAACCGCATCGCCGGGTTTAAACAGGCTCGTCTCCGGTCCCACAGCGGTCACGACGCCGGCGGCATCGTACCCCAACACCATCCAGGCCCCCGCGGCCGGTTTGGCCCGCCTGCGAACCTTGGTATCCACCGGATTGACCGAGATTGCATGCACCTGGACCAGGATGTCCCGCCCGGTCGGCACCGGCTTCGGCAGATCGATATCGACCAGGGACTCCGGGGCGTCGATGGGGAGTGATTCTCGATAGCCGACCGCGCGCATGGGTGCCTCCTGCACTGTTGCCAATCACATGCGGCAGCCGAACCGCCGAGGCAAGGGGCCCCCGAACGCCAATGGGGCCAACCGCCGGATGACGGTCAGGCCCCACCGGTTACGGGCAGCGGGTCGGCACGGGGAAGGATGCGTTCCCGCCCGTCCCGTAAGGCAAGTCTAGGACTTCGCCGGTTCGGCGGCCTTGGCGTGCGCGCCGGTCTTGACGCGATGGCTGTGCAGTGTGGCCGTCTTCGGATGCACCGGGGCCTTCGCGTCGGACACTGTGGCGGCCGGCTTTGCCGGTGCGGTCGCGGCTGTCTGGGCAAAAGCGCTCAATGGCAGAATTGCCATGGCGGTTGCGGCGAACAGTGCGGAAATACGTGTCATGGTCTTCGTCCTCAACGCCGGGGGAGGGGTTCGGTTGCTCCCGGTCGGCGACAATAAAGCCCGGCAATTGTGACTGATCCGCGATAGGGCCGCGGCGGAAAAATGGCAAACGATACGAAATCGCATTAAATATCCGCCATCTTCGCAACCGGCCGCCTTGATGGGACAGTGGTTCGGCTCAACCGATGGGAAACGCCGATGCCGTTATCTGGAGTGAAGGTCCTCGACCTGACGCGCGTGCTGTCCGGGCCGTTCTGCACCGCCCTGCTGGGCGACATGGGGGCAGACGTCATCAAGGTGGAGGCGCCGGAAGGCGACTCCGTCCGGGGGCAGGGGGCCATCAAGGACGGGCTGTCGTGGTACTTCGCGCAGTTCAACCGCAACAAGCGCTCCATCCGGCTGGACCTGCGCAAGCCCGAGGCCAAGATAATCCTGGAGCGGGCGATCGGGCAGGCTGACGTACTTGTGGAAAACTTCCGCCCCGGCGTCCTCGCTCGATTGGGCTTCGATGACGGCCGCCTGAAGGCGCTACGCCCCAGTCTGGTCGTGTGTTCGATCAACGGGTTTGGCAGTTCGGGGCCTTATAAGGATCGCCCGGCGTTCGACTTCATCGCCCAGGCCATGAGCGGATTCATGAGCGTCAACGGCGGTGCCGGCGACCCGCCGCTGCGGTCGGGGCTGCCGATCAGCGATCTGGTGGCAGGTCTGTACGCGGCGCTGAGTATCGCGGCGGCGGTGCCCCGGGCCAAGGCGACAGGGCAGGGGCAGCGCGCGGAGGTCAGCCTGACCAACGGTCTGGTCAGCCTGTTGAGCTATATCGCCACGAACTACTTCGCGACCGGGACCGCGCCGGCCCGCAGCGGCAACGACCACCCGATTGCCGCACCCTATGGGCTGTTCCCGACCCGCGACGGTCAGATCGCGCTGGCCCCGGCCGATAACGCCTTCTTCGGCCGTTTGGCGGATGCGTTGGGGGAGCCGGGGCTGAAAACCGACCCGCTGTATGCGACGCAGTCTGCCCGGGTTGCCAACCGCGCCCGGATCAACGCCATCGTGGGGGGTAAACTGGCGGCGAACACGACGGATTTCTGGGTGGAAACGCTGAACAAGGCCGGCGTGCCGTGCGGCCCGGTCAACAGCGTCGCGGAGGTTTTCCAGGACCCCCAGATACTGCAACAGCAGATGGTTATGGATGTGGACCAACCGGGCTACGGCATGGTCCGGATGCTGGGTTTTCCGATCAAATTTTCGGAGTCACCCTGTCGGGTTCGCCGCCCAGCCCCGCGCCTGGGCGAACATTCCGACGAGATCCTGGCGGAACTCGGCTTCGCGGCGGCCGAACGGGAGGCTTGGCGCCAAAGCGGGGTTGTTTGATACCGCGATCGCGGTTGTTCCAAATGAAAAACGCCACGATCCGGATTTTCCCGAACCGTGGCGTTCCTGGCTTCGCCGAACTTAGTTCTTGGTCTTATCCACCAGGGCGTTCTTGCTGATCCATGGCATCATGGCACGCAGCTTCTCGCCAACCTGCTCGATCGGGTGTTCGGCCAGACGGCGGCGCGTTGCCTTGAAGCTGGACTGGTTCACCTTATTCTCCAGCATCCAGTCGCGGGCGAAACGGCCCGACTGAATGTCGTTCAGCACGCGCTTCATCTCGGCCTTGGTTTCGTCCGTGATGATGCGCGGGCCGGTGACATATTCGCCGTACTCAGCCGTGTTGCTGATCGAATAGTTCATGTTGGCGATGCCGCCTTCATAGATCAGATCGACGATCAGCTTCACTTCGTGCAAGCATTCGAAATAGGCCATTTCCGGGGCGTAACCGGCTTCCACCAGGGTTTCGTAACCACCCTTGATCAGCTCGACCAAGCCGCCGCACAGGACGACCTGCTCGCCGAACAGATCGGTTTCGCATTCTTCCTTGAAGGTGGTCTCGATCACGCCGGCGCGGCCGCCGCCGATGGCGGAGGCATAGGACAGCGCCACTTCAAGCGCGTTGCCGGACGGGTTCTGCGCGACCGCCACCAGGCAGGGCACGCCGCCGCCGCGCTGATATTCGCTGCGGACCGTGTGGCCGGGGCCCTTCGGCGCGATCATGAACACGTCGATGTCAGCGCGCGGGTCCAGCAGATTGAAATGCACGTTCAGGCCGTGCGCGAACGCCAGCGCCGCGCCCGGCTTCATGTTGGCATGCAGCTTCTCGCGGTACAGGTCGCCCTGGCCCTCATCCGGGGTCAGCACCATCACCACGTCGGCCCACTTGGCGGCATCGGCCGGGTCCATGACCTTCAGGCCCGCGCCTTCCGCCTTCGCGATACCAGCGGAGCCGGCCCGCAGGCCGATCGCCAGGTTCTTGACGCCGCTTTCCTTCAGGTTCAGCGCATGGGCATGGCCCTGGCTGCCGTAACCGATGATGGCGACGTTCTTCGCCTTGATCAGGTTCACGTCGGCATCCCGATCGTAATAGACGCGCATTGTACTTCTTCCTCTGTCTTGGTCGATTTCAGATAACGCTACTGCCGCGTGCCAACGCGGCGATCCCACTGCGGGAGACCTCGGCCAGGCCGAGATCCCGCATCAGTTCGATGAAGGCATCGATTTTGTCGGTGTTGCCGGTCAGCTCGAACACGAAACTGCCCAATGTCGTATCGACAACCCGTGCTCGGAATGTATCGGCGATCCGCAACGCCTCGACCCGCTGCTCACCGAACCCGATCACCTTCACCAGGGCCAGTTCGCGGGCAACATGCGGCCCGTCCATTGTCAGATCGGCGACGCGATGCACCGGCACCAGACGATCGAGCTGGGCCTTGATCTGCTCGATCACCATGCTGGTGCCCGAGGTGACGATGTTGATCCGGCTGCGCAGGCCGCCAGCATCCACCGGGGCGACCGTCAGGCTGTCGATGTTGTAGCCGCGTCCGGCAAACAGCCCGATGACGCGCGCGAGCACGCCGGACTCGTTGTCCACCAGGACCGAAATGGTCGCACTGCGTTGGGTCGTATCGGTCGGGCTGGGCATCTTCAAAACCAGAATGCAAGGGGAATGGAATAACCGCTCGCGCGCGGGGTCATGCCCCGCCGCGAACCGATAGGCAAGAGGCAGGCGCCGGTTAGACCAGCACCATACCCGCGTCGGTAATGCCTACACCGGATGATTCATGTTCCGGCCCCAACAGCATTTCGTTGTGGGCGGCACCGCTGGGGATCATCGGGAAGCAGTTTTCCCCCTGATCCACCGCAATGTCGGCGATCACCGCCGTCGGGCAATCCAGCATCGCGTTGATGACATCGTCCAACTGATCGACCGACTGCGCACGCATCCCGGTGGCATGGAACGAGTCCGCCAGTTTCACGAAATCCGGCAGCGCGGACGAATACGTCTCGGAATACCGGCTGCCGTGCAGCAGTTCCTGCCACTGGCGAACCATGCCCATATACTGGTTGTTCAGAATGAACACCTTCACCGGCAGGCGGTACTGCGCCAGCGTGCCCATTTCCTGAATATTCATCAGGATGGACGCCTCTCCGGCGATATCCACCACGCATGCATCCGGATGCGCGATCTGCACCCCCATGGCGGCGGGCAGACCGTAGCCCATCGTCCCCAGACCACCAGAGGTCATCCAGCGGTTCGGCTTATCGAAGTGGAAATGCTGCGCCGCCCACATCTGATGCTGGCCGACTTCGGTGGTGATGAACGTGTCCTTGCCGCGCGCCCTGGTGATCTCGAACAGGCGCTGAATGGCGTATTGCGGCTTGATGATGCCGCCGCGCTTCATGTCCTGAGTGAACTTCAGGCTGTCCTTGCTCTTCCATTCGTCGATCTGGCGCCACCATGCCGCCAGCGCTGGCTTATCGGTCGGTTCGTCGCTGGCCTGCCACGCGGCCAGCAGGGCGTTCAGCGCCTTACCGGCATCAGCGACGATCGGCACCTCGACCGGCACGTTCTTGTTGATCGAGGACCCGTCGATATCGATATGGATTTTCCGCGATCCCTGGCTGAACGCATTCAGCCGCCCAGTGACGCGATCGTCGAAGCGGGCGCCAATCGCCAGCATCATGTCGCAGCCATGCATGGCCAGATTGGCTTCGTAGGTACCGTGCATGCCCAGCATGCCCAGAAACTGCGGATCGCTGGCTGGAAAGGCGCCCAGTCCCATCAGGGTATGCGTGATCGGGAAGCCGGTCAGGCGGGCGAGTTTCGTCAGCGCCTCGGCCGCTTCCGGCCCGGCGTTGATCACGCCGCCGCCGGCATAAATCACCGGCCGCTTGGCCTGCTTCATCAGCACGATCGCTTTGGCGATCTGCCCCATATCCGGCTCGATCCGCGGCCGGTAGCTGGGATGCTGAACCGTCGGCTCCGCATACGGGGCCTTATTGATGACGATGTCCTTTGGCAGGTCGATCACCACCGGGCCGGGCCGGCCGCTGCGCGCGACGTAAAACGCCTCATGCACCACGCGCGCGAGGTCCTCGCCACGCTTCACCAGGTAGTTGTGTTTGGTCGCCGGCCGCGTGATGCCGGTGGTGTCGGCTTCCTGGAAAGCGTCGTTGCCGATCAGGTGGGTGGGCACCTGCCCGGTCAGGCACACCAGAGGAATACTGTCCATCAAAGCGTCCAGCAGGCCGGTAACCGCATTGGTAGCACCCGGGCCGGAGGTCACCAGCACCACGCCAACCTTCCCGGTCGAACGCGCATAACCCTCGGCCGCATGCACAGCGGCTTGCTCATGCCGCACCAGGATGTGACGAATGGCATTCTGCTGAAACAGTGCATCGTAAATCGGCAATACGGCACCGCCGGGGTAGCCGAAAATAACCTCTACGCCCTGGTCCTTGAGGGCTCGAAGAAGGATTTCTGCTCCCGACTGGGTCATGTCCGCCGACATCGTTCGGCTCCTGTTTGCTGAATAGGGGCGGACGGATAGGCCCCCGGGCGCTGTTGGTCAACCCTCGTTTTCAATAAACGTGAACAAATCATCGCATTCTCTTTCCGAAAATTGCGCCATAGAAGAAAACCGCGCATTTATCGTAAAAGTGCGGGGCTGAGGTGCAAGCGCGCGATGGCGGAACCATGTCGCCTGCCGCTTGGTGTACTGTCCGGTGACAAGCTCCGTCCGGCGGCCGGCTTCCTCCAGCGACAGCGTACCGCGCAGATAGGCCGACAGTTCCGGGACGCCATGCGCGCGCATTGCCGGCAGGTTGGGATCCAGGTTCAGTTCCATCAAATTCCGTACCTCATCCAGCGCCCCGTCGCGCATCATCGCTTCGTACCGTAAGGCAATGGCCGCACGCAGGGCATCGCGGGGCGGGTCGAGCCGGATCGCGGTAAACCGCCATGGTGCCGGCGCACTCCGCCGGTTCTGCCAGGCCGCAAGCCCCATACCGGTTCCGCGCCAGACCTCCCACGCGCGGGCGATACGCTGACTGTCCTCCGGCTTCAGGCGGGCGGCGGTGGCTGGATCGACATGCGCCAGGCTGGCATGCAGCGCCGCCGAACCCTGGTCGGCGAGTAGCCGCCGAGCCTCGGCGCGGGCCTCGGCGCCGGGGTCGGGAATGTCGGCCAGTCCGTCCGTCAACGCAGCGAAATACATGCCGGAACCGCCGGTCAGGATGGGCAGGCGGCCCGATGCGCGCGCTTCGTCCATCGCGGCCAGTGCCTGCTCGCGCCACCAGGCGACGCTGCCGGCCTCGGCCGCGGCACGAATACCATACAGGCGATGGGGGGCCCGGGCTTCCTCCTCGGTCGTTGGTCGCGCGGTCAGGATACGAAGCTCGCGATACACCTGCATCGAATCGGTGTTGACGATCGTGCCCCGCAGGCGTTCGGCGATCGCGACCGCCAGCGCGGATTTACCGCTGGCGGTGGGACCCGCAACGATCAGGGCATGCGGCAGCATTGCCGGGTGCGATCACAGAAACAG
>JAKBCJ010000134.1 GCA_021807975.1 Pseudomonadota bacterium
TACAATGATCGATACCGGAACGACGATATTGGGAATCGAAATGAAACCGGAGTGGCGCGCCGCCGTGCGTATGCACCTGGGCATTTCCCTCGGGCATGCGGCAGTGGTTCTGGAAACAACGCTGCCCGATCATCTTGATCCCGCGCCGGTGTTCACGGCATGACGCACGCGACCGAGATGGCCGCCGCGGTCGGTTCAGGCCGGATGCGTGCCACGGATATCATGACGGCCTGTCTGGACAAGATCGGGCGGCTGAATCCGGTGTTGAATGCGTTCACCGCTGTAACCGCCGAACGGGCCATGGCGAAGGCTGCCGAACTGGACGCGGCGATTGCGGCCGGTGCCGCGCCGGGGCCGCTGGCGGGTGTGCCGTTCGCGGTCAAGAACCTGATCGATGTTGCGGGTCTGCCGACCCTGGCGGGATCGAAGATCAATCGCGACCATCCTCCCGCTGCCGAGGACGCGCCGCTGGTGCGGCGGCTTGAGGCGGCGGGCGCGATCCTGGTCGGCGCGCTGAACATGGGCGAATACGCCTATGATTTCACCGGTGAGAACGTCCACGAAGGCCCGTCACGAAACCCGTTCGATACCGCGCGCATGTCGGGCGGTTCCTCGGGCGGTTCGGGTAGTGCGGTGGGCGGCGGGTTGGTGCCGTTGGCGCTGGGGTCCGACACTAACGGGTCGATCCGCGTGCCGGCATCCTTCTGCGGATTGTTTGGTTTGAAACCAACGTACGGGCGGCTAACCAGGGCGGGCAGCTTTCCGTTTGTGTCCAGCCTGGACCATTTGGGGCCGCTTGCGCGGTCTGTCGCCGATCTGGCGGTCGCGTACGACGCGATGCAGGGGTACGATCCGGCTGATCCGGTCTGTGTTGACCGGCCCGTCAACCCTGTTGCCGGGGTGTTCGATAGCGGCGTTGGCGGTTTGCGGATCGCCTCGGCCGGCGGGTATTTCCGAACCGGTGCCTCGCCCGAGGCATTGACGGCATTGGACGGCATCGCGGCGGCGCTTGGTGCCTCGGATTCCGTTATGATACCGGAGGTTCAGCGCGCTCGCAGCGCCGCTTATATCATCACCACGACCGAGGGTGCGGCGCTGCACATGCAACGCCTGCGGACCCGGCCGGATGATTTCGACGCCGATGTGCGTGACCGGCTGATCGCGGGTGCGCTGGTGCCGGCTGCCGCCGTGGTGCAGGCGCAGAAATTCCGTCGTTGGTTCCGCGAGGAAATGCTGAAGCTGTTCCAGCGGTACGACGCGATCCTGGCTCCGGCGACCCCGTGTGTCGCGCCCTTGATCGGGCAGAAGACCTTCGTGCTGGATGGCAATGAGATGCCGGTTCGCCCCAACATTGGTATTTACACCCAACCGTTCTCGTTCGTCGGCCTGCCGGTCGTCGCGGTGCCGGTGCCGACATCGCTGGGTCTGCCGATCGGTGTCCAAATCATTACTGCCCCGTGGCGCGAGGACATCGCATTGCGCATCGCCCGCGCGCTGGAAGTCTCCGGCGCCGCTGTTGCCCCCGTTGCTAAACTGGAAGCCTGACTCATGGATATCAACATTCCCGCAATCAAGGCCGAGGTCGAAGACGCCTTTGCCCGCTATGAGCAGGCGCTTGTGACCAACGACGTCGATACGTTGCAGGCGCTGTTCTGGAACAGTCCGAATACGATCCGTTACGGTATCGGCGAAAACCTTTATGGCTACGATGAGATCGGCGCCTTTCGGGCCGCCCGTTCCCCCGTGGGATTGGCGCGGACGACGTCGCGAACAGTGATCACGACTTACGGAAACGATTTCGCCACCGCCTCGACCTTGTTCCACAGGCAGACCGCCGCCGGCAAGGTGGGCCGGCAGATGCAAACCTGGGTGCGCACGCCGGATGGCTGGCGGGTGGTAGCGGCCCATGTCAGCGTGATCGACGCGCCGTGACTCTGTGGATCAAGGATCCGCTGGCGATCCTTGCCAGTGGTTCCGAACGCGGTGTGGTGGTCGATGGGGGACGCATCGTCGAATGTGTCCCGCGCGGTGCCGAACCGGCAACGCCCTGCAAAGCAGTGTTCGACGCCAGCCGGCACGTCGTCCTGCCCGGGTTGATCAATACCCACCATCATTTCTACCAGACCCTGACGCGGGCGACCCCGGCGGCGCTGGATCGGGAGTTGTTCCCGTGGCTGCGGGCGCTGTATCCGATCTGGGCACGCCTGACTCCGGAATTGCTTGATGCCGCCGTGACGGTGGCGATGGCGGAGCTACTGCTGTCCGGCTGCACGACGACCACCGACCATCATTATGTCTTCCCCGCCGGCCTGGAAACCGCGATCGATATAGAGATCGCCGCTGCCCGGCGTCTGGGCATCCGGGTTGTGGTGACGCGGGGTTCGATGAACCTTTCCCAACGCGACGGCGGGTTGCCGCCCGACAGCGTGGTTCAGGACGAGGACACCATCCTGGCCGATAGCGAACGGCTGATCGCGCGTTATCACGACGCCTCCCCGGAAGCGATGGTGCACGTGGCGCTGGCGCCATGCTCGCCGTTCAGCGTGACCACGTCGCTGATGGCCGCGACGGCGGCACTGGCGGAGCGGAGAGGTGTCCGCCTGCATACTCACCTGGCGGAAACCGCCGACGAGGAAGCATTCTGCCTGGCGAAGTTCGGGCGGCGGCCATTGGATTACCTGGAATCGGTCGGTTGGCTGAACGATCGAACGTGGCTGGCGCACGGCATCCACTTCGACGCCGGCGAGATTGCGCGTCTGGCGAAGGCGGGAACCTGCGTAACGCACTGCCCGTGCAGCAATCAGATCCTTGCGTCCGGGACGTGCCCGGTGTGCGAAATGGAACAGGCCGGGATGCATGTCGGCCTCGGCGTGGATGGGTCGGCGTCGAACAATGCCTCCAATATGATTCAGGAGGTGCGGGCGGCGTTCCTGCTGCAACGCGGGCGGTATGGCGTGGAAAAGGTCAGTCACACCGACGCTTTGCGCTGGGCGACACAAGGATCGGCGGCCTGTATCGGACGGCCGGAACTCGGCCGCATCGCACCGGGCATGCAGGCCGATCTGGCACTGTTCACGCTGGACGAACTCCGGTTCTCCGGCGCGTTGGACCCGATTGCCGCTTTGGTGGTGTGCGGCGCCCATACGGCGGATCGGGTGATGGTGCGCGGACGCTGGGTTGTGGAGAATGGCGCCATTCCGGGGCTGGACATGGCGGCCCTGATTCGGCGACACACTGACGCGGCGAAAGCGCTGCACGCGGGATAGGGGACACCTTAAATGGCCGATTATGATCTGGTGGTCGCCGGCGGTACGGTGGTCACGGCATCCGATATGTTTCAGGCCGACGTCGGCATCGTCGGCGGCCGCATCGCCGCTGTCGGGCTGAATCTGCGCGGCGAACGTACCGTCGATGCCAACGGTTTGCTGGTGATGCCGGGCGGCGTCGATTCGCACTGCCATATTGAGCAGTTGCAGTCGGGCGGCGGCGCGGACGAGGAAAGCTGGGTGACCGGCAGCACGTCCGCCCTGGCTGGCGGCACGACCAGCGTCATTACCTTCTCCACCCAGTTCAAGGGACATGGCATTCTGGAGCCGCTGGCCGAATACCGCCGCCGCGCGGCCAAGGCGATGGTGGATTACAGCTTCCACCAGATCATCACCGATGCCACCGATGAGGTGATCTTCAACGAAGTGCCGCAGGTGGTCGCTTCGGGTGTTCGCAGCCTGAAAGTGTTCCTGACCTACGATCCGTTGCACCTGGACGATCGGCAGTTCATCCGCGTTCTGGCTGCCGCGCGCCGCACCGGCGCTTTGGTGACGGTTCACTGTGAGAACTATGAGGCGATCAACTGGCGCACCGCCGCGTTGCTGGCCGACGGCCGGACGGAGCCGAAATACCACGCATGGTCGCGCCCAAGCATGATCGAGCGTGAGGCGACACACCGAGCGATTGCGTTGGCGGAAATGGTCGATCAGCCGATTCAGGTGTTCCATGTTTCCTGTCCCGAGGTCGGCGAGGAAATCGCTCGTGCGAAAGCGCGCGGGCTGAAGGTCTGGGGCGAAACCTGTCCGCAGTATTTCGTGCTGTCCGCCGACCACATGGACCGCCCGGGATTCGAGGGTGCCAAGTTCATGTGCAGCCCGGCCCCGCGCGATGCGGCGGCCAGCGAGGGGCTGTGGAAGATGATTACCGATGGCGTGCTGGACGTAACGTCATCGGACCACAGCGGCTGGAGCTATGAAACCCCGGCCGGAAAGCGTGTCCACGGCACCGACGCGCCGTTTCGCGATATTCCCAACGGCGTGCCCGGTCTTGGATCGCGCCTGCCGCTGATGTTCAGCGAGGGCGTATCGAAGGGGCGTATCGACCCCTGTATGTTCGTACGTCTGACATCGAGTAACCCGGCCCGCCTGTTCGGCCTGTATCCGCGCAAGGGGACGATCGCCCCCGGCGCCGACGCCGATCTGGTGCTGTGGGATGCGAAGAAGCAGGTCACGATCACTAACGACCTGATGCAGCACGTCATCGACTACACCCCCTATGAGGGCCTGGACGTCACCGGCTGGCCAGTGGCCACGATCCGTCGAGGCGAGGTGGTGATGCGAGATGGCAAAGTGCAGGCCGAACCCGGCAGCGGCCAGTTCCTGGCGCGCGGCCCCTACGACATGATCAAACCCACCGGCAACGTCCCGTTTGGCTTCGACGCCAGCGCGTTTCCGGTCTGAGCGGGATTATCAATACCATGAGCCTGGTAGACGTCATCGCCGGCCCTTTCACCTTCAAGGCGAAATTCGAGGACGAGAACGCGCCGAAGACCTGTGCGAAGTTCCGGTCCTTGCTGCCGTATAAAGAACGCATCATCCATGTGCGCTGGTCCGGCGAGGGCTGCTGGATTCCGTTGGGAGATTTGGATCTGGGGCTGGGATATGAGAACCACACCAGCTATCCGGCCCCCGGCCAGTTCTTGCTGTATCCGGGCGGCATTTCCGAAACCGAAATCCTGCTGGCCTATGGCGGCGTTCAGTTTGCCAGCAAAATGGGTCAGTTGGCTGGCAACCATTTCCTGACGATTGTTGAGGGCCTGGAAAACCTGGTGCCACTGGGGAAGATGACGCTTTGGCAGGGCGCCCAGGCGATCGAGTTCAGGAACCCTTAGGCCCCGAGCAGGCATAGCCGCCCCAACGGGCGTTAAAATGACGACGACGCTTCCCCGCATTCCGCCGATGCCATGGCCGCGCGTCCATGGCCATGGCCGTGGCACATATTGAAAACCGCAGGTATCGCCGTCCGATTTCACCGCCCATGCGCCCGCCGCCGCCTGGACGGTATTCGCCTGACTTGCGCCATTCGGCGCGGTCATCTCGTGGCGGCGCGCTTTCAGAACGGATACCGGGAAATACGCATCGTCCCGTCCCCTGGATCGGAAAGGTCGCTACAGCGAAACCGGATCGCACCCGAAAAAAACACACAACAAAACGCAAACTTAACTATAAGTAAAAAGCAACGACAGGGGAATCCAACCTGATCCCGGGCATCATCAATGCGAAATATGATGCGAATCTAGAACATAAAAAACAAAATAACCGGGAATTTTCGACTATTAAGATCAATATAATACGCATATATGTTATGAAATATAAAGTAACGATGGTGATATGCCGCGAAAAGTCCGCAAACTCGTGTTGACCGACATCACGTTGACGTGAAATCAAGCCGCCCGAGATCACATTATCGGGAGTTTTCATGAGCGGCACAGCGTCCAGCGGACAATTCAATATAACGAATGGCCAGATTATCGATCCCAACGGCAATACTTTCACCGCTGAGGGCCTGAATGTTTACGACTCCCAGATGGGCGATGCGGCCCAAATTCTGGCCGACTTCCCGGGGGTCAATTTTATTCGGCTCAATGTTTACAGCTATCAAAACCCCAGCGCCTACGCGTCCTTCATCCAAACGATGACATCCAAGGGCATCGTCGTGGAGCTTGAGGATCATACGAACAGCAATGGATCGGATGCCGGCGGCGGATCTGGATCTGTCTTCACGGGTTCGCAACTAACAAACGAGCTTAACTGGTATTCAGCGGTCGCGGGCGCGTATGCCGGCAACCCCTACGTTTGGTTCGGCACTGACAACGAGCCGCCGAACAATCCATCCGCCGGGGCGTTGTCCACCTGGCAGCAACAGACATACAACGCAATCCGTAACGCGGGAAACAACAGCCCGATCATGATGGAGCTGGTCGGCGGCGGTAATCCGGGGACGATCGGCGCGGGCGCCGGGATGACCGTTTCGGACTACGCCAGCATGACCAATATCATTTGGGATCTGCATTATTACGGCTGGGTGTCCGGTTACTCCACCAGCCAGTCAGCCGTTGATGCTTCACTGGCATCGGCCGTTTCCGCTGCCCAGACGATTCCCGACGCCAACGGTACGGTGCCCGTCATCATCGGCGAATACGGCCCGTCCACGGATGGCATGAACACGGACCCGAACGGCAATCAGGTGTTGCAGGCTGTGCAGAGTTCGACGACGGGCGGTCAGACGGCAGGCGCCGCGGCCTGGGGTTGGAATTCCGGAATGAATGACAATCTGACCGACGGTTCGGGGAATTTGACCACATACGGTCAAGAAGTCGCGCAGTGGATCGCCGCGCATCCAGGCTCCAGTCCGACGCCTGTGACCACCTCCAACCCCACCCCCACCCCACCCCCCCCGCCGGCGCCGACCGTCACTCCTTCGGCAAACGATACGGTCGTGCTGGCTGGTTCGACGGGTGCCATCACGGATGCCAGCGGGAACCGCTGGACAATTACCGCGGGGGGCCAGGTGGCAATTAACGGTAACGCTGATACCACGACCGCGGGTGTCGTGCAGCTTGCCTATGTAAACGGAACGATCTGGCAGGAAAACAGTGCGAAGCTGTGGTGGGGTGAAACCCAGCCGAACGCTTCGTGGTCGCCTCAGGCGGGAACCGCGGTCAGCCCGCTTCCGGCACCGCCCCCCCCGCCGCCCGTCATTAAGCCGTCCGCAACCGATACGGTGGTCCTGGCCGGATCCGCCGGCGCCATCACGGATGCCAGCGGGAACGCCTGGACGATCACGGCGGGCGGCCAGGTGGCGATCAACGGTAATGCCGATACCACGACGGCGGGTGTCGTGGAACTCGCCTATGTCAACGGAACGATCTGGCAGGAGAACAGTGCGAAGCTGTGGTGGGGTGAAACCCAGCCGAACGCCTCGTGGTCGCCTCAGGCGGGAACCGCGGTCAGCCCGCTTCCGGCACCGCCGGCTCCAACCCCGGTCGTAACGCCGTCGGCGAACGATACCGTCGTCACTGCTGGCTCCAGTGCCCCCATCGTGGATGCCGCCGGAAACAAATGGACCATCACCTCGGGCGCTCAGGTCGCGGTGAACGGCAATGCGGATACGACCACCGCCGGCGTGATCGAACTGGCCTACGTCAACGGAACAATCTGGCAGGAGAACGGTGCCAAATTGTGGTGGGGCGAGACACAGCCGAACGCATCCTGGGCGCCAACGGCCGGAACAGCGGTCAGTCCGCTTCCCGCCCCCCCCGCGCCACCGCCCAAGTCTCCTAACGATACGGTGGTGATGGCTGGCTCAACCGCTGCCATCGTCGATGCAAGCGCGAACCACTGGACGATCTCCAGCGGCGGCCAAATCGCGGTAAACGGCACGATCGACCCGTCCACGGCCAACGTAGAAGAACTGGCCTATGTCAACGGCGAGGTCTGGCAAGAGAACGCCAGCAAGCTGTGGTGGGGCAAGACAAGCCCGACCGCCGCATGGTCGCCTAACGCGGGGACCAGCACCAGTCCACTGCCGACGTCCGTGGCCATTGCTGCCACGCAAACCAGTGCGACCATAGCCCTGAACCAGGTGACGATCACCGCGACCGCCGGCAACCATATGGTGTTCATCTCCGGCGCCGGCGATACTGTTCGGTTGTCCGGCGGAACCGATACGGTCACCGACACTGGCAGCGGCAACACCTATGTCGTCCCGGCGGCGGGCGCGGGCTACGATGCGTTCACTACCAACGTATTGACGAACCACGATACATTGGACCTGCGCACGGCTCTCGCGGCAACCAAGTGGACTGGTTCGGCCTCGACGCTTTCGCAGTTCCTAAGCGTTAAGGACAGCAGTCAGGGCGCCGTGCTCTCGATCTCCAGCCAATCCGGCGGTTCGGGTGTCGGCATTGCTTCCATCGGCGGGGCAACGACGGCTACCTTAACCTCGGTTCTTGCGCACGCGATTACCTGATCCATGGCAGCCCCCGGTGGCGCATGTCACCGGGGCTGTTGCCGCCTTTGTTCACCATCCGCCAAAGCCGCCGCAGCCCCCGCAGAATGCCGTACCGTTCCCGGCGCTCCGGTTGCATCAATATACGGACCAGCCCGGGCTCCTCCCACGGGACATCGTGGTAGCCGGTACGTAGGAACAGGTTCGACGGATCTTCCTGCCAGGTATCGGGGAAGAACACGACGATATCCCGATCGGTTCGCGCCGGACGTTCCCGCTGCCGCCGGCCAGCGAGCCGGGCGACAAGAGCCTCGGCCAGGTCGCGGCCTTCGCCCAGCCGCATAGCGCAAATCGGCGTGTTGCGCGGATTCATTTCGATCATGTGGGCATCGCCGGTCGCCGCTTCTATAACGAAATCGAATCCGATCATGCCGGACAGGCCAAGCGCCCCCGCCACGCGCCGGGCAGCCTCTTCCATTTCCCGGTTGCGGATGATCCGGACGACCGTGGACGGACCGGTTGCAGAGGTCGTGGCAACCGCTTCCGCGCAAACCGATGCCAACACTTCGCCCTGCCAACAGGCAATGCCGATATTGGCCGGCCAGCCGTCGATGAACTGTTGCACCGACATCGATGGCCGCTCCTGGCGCAGCCAGGGCCGAATACCGAAATAATTGCCTTCCAGCAGGGACTCTCGCAACGCCAGGCGACCGCTTGCCCGTCCGGTCATGGCTGCATAGGCATCCCTGGCGGCGACGGCGTCGGGCACGATCCGCACGCCGAATCCTGCCCAGCTGCCATCGGCCTTCAGGACGAAAGGCGGAGCGTTGTGTTCCATCCATTGGTCCAGTGCCCCGATGTCCGGCAGCGCCTGCGATTTCGGCACCCGAACGCCCAGTTGGCTGGCTAGCGACAATAAAGCCGCACGAGATACGATCGTTGGAAACTGGCGAATCGGTGCCGTTGAACGCACGATCAACTGGCGAACCGATCGGCTGGCGGTATCGCACGCGATACCCTGCAAATCGCGTACCGTTATTTCGTCGCACGGAATGACAATATCCGGCTGCAGCCGCCGGATGGCGGATTCCAGGCTGCGGCCGGGTGCCCAAGCCCGATAGATGGTCCAATTCCGGATCGAGTTCAGGGCTCGCGCCGGATGATTCGATGGCGATACCAAGCTGACATGCGCGCCCGCGTCGTGAAGTTCCATCGCCAAACGCGCGGTGGATGGAAGTTTTCCGGTCGTCGCCAGCAGAACCCGGGGTATCACGGCGGTTGTCCGGTCCGAACTGGGGCTGCCGAGCCGGGAGGCAGGCGCTGAGACGTCGGGAAATGCCGGTGTAAATCCTACCATCATCGCCTGCGCTCTCGTGCCGTCATGTTGAAACGAGTTGCTGGACAAAGTGTTGTCTGTCCTCAAAGAAAGACGATCGGTTACCGTTGCCATAGAGAACCATAGCCGGAACGGCAATCAAAGCGTTTCCGGACGGAGTAAGGCAGTTGTGATATCATCCAGCCGCCTGCTCCAGTTCGCCGATGGGGGCGGGTATCGCGGGCGTCTGCCGCTGCCGCCGTTTGACGAGCCAGCGATGCCCTGAAATCGCCACCTGCCCCACTAACGTGCGGGCGCCGGCGAAACTGGTCAGCAAGGTCTCATTATTCGCCAATCGAAATTTAAACGGCTCCTCCCCGCGCAGGAAGTCCACGTAGGCCAGACCCCGGTCGAATGACCACCGGGCATATTCGACAATCAGGATCGTGCCCGGCGATGCCCGATCGAACGCGGCGTCGTAAGCGGTAAAATAGGCCTCCATCCGGCCCCGATAGACGAAGTTCACAGAGGCAGCAGCGACTTTGCCCCCGCATTCCAGGATGAACACCGTTGCCATTCCCGATTGCCAGACGCGGTCGAGAATGGCGCGCAGGACAATACTGTCCGGACCCAGCAGGGGCGATCCGGGATCGGCGATCCGCAGCCACGCCTGTTTCAGCCGCATGATCTCATCGAACAACGGCCCCGGATCGGTCTCCTGCCCGACCGCGCGAAACGAGACGCTGCCACCCAGTTCCGCGAGAATACGCTTGCCACGGGTATGATTATTGCGGCCCTTCTTATTGAGCGACCGGAAAAATGCCTCGCCGTCAGGCCATTGGTTGTCGATCCGCATGCACCGCTCGCTGCGATCCGCGGGCAGCATGTGCTGGGTGCCCAGCAAAGGGCGGCATCGTGCATCTGGCCGGATCTGCTGCAAAGAGATCAGATCGAAACCGCCCGCGCGCCGAAGGCCGTCCCACAGGGCCGCGAACACCGTCGGGT
>JAKBCJ010000135.1 GCA_021807975.1 Pseudomonadota bacterium
GCTGAACGGTGGGTTCGGCCTGGCCATCCCCGGTCTGACCACCGTGCTGACGTGGTGCGTGGTGACAAGCACCATCGCCTCCGGCGCCGCCTATGTCTGGATCACCGCCCGAGGGGAATGACGTGCCAGCCGACCGCCAGGATGTTTGCGTCAACCCGCCCGACCCCGCTCCCATTCCACCGGGGCCGGCATTTCACGCAACCCGCACCCAGCGCGTCGCGCTGATCGTCGGCCTGCTGGTCGCCCTGTGGGTGATGCTGGACCTGTTCGCCTCCGTTCTGGCACCGTTCGTTGCCGCCGCGGTCCTGGCCTACGCGCTCGATCCGCCGGCAACCAAGCTCGTCCAGCTCGGTTTGCCGCGCGGCGCGGCGGCCCTGCTGATGATGATCGGCGTGGTCGCCGGCGTCCTGCTGTTTGCGCTGCTGCTGTATCCGCTGGTCATCGTCCAGATCGGCCTGCTGGTCCATCGCATCCCCCAATATGCCACCCTGGTGCAAGGTTGGGCCCGGGAGATGCTAACCCACCTGCAAGACAATTTCGGCCCCGATGTCGTCAACGACAAACTGCGCGACCTGGTCAGCGGACAGGCGGGATCGATGCTCAGCATCCTGCTGTCCACCGTTACAGGCGTCATCGGCAGCGGTTTCGCGATCTTTAATCTGCTGTCGATCGCCGTGGTCACCCCGGTTGTCGGCTTCTATCTGCTGCGCGACTGGCACAAGGCCGTCCGGCTAATCGATTCCTGGCTGCCCTACCGCTATCGCGACGTGATCCGGGCGCAGGCCCGGGAGGTTGACCGCATTCTCTCCGCCTGGGTGCGCGGTCAGGCACTGTGCTGCCTGCTGCTGGCGCTGTACTATGCGGTCAGCCTGACCATTGCCGGCCTGGACCTTGGGCTGATCGTCGGACTGATGGCCGGACTGCTGTCATTCATCCCCTACGTCGGGTCGATCGTCGGCGGCGTTACCGCGATCGGCCTGGCGTTGGCTCAGTATCCGCTGTGGCGCGGCGTGATCGTAGTTAGCGGGGTGCTGGTCATCGGGCAGATCCTGGAAGGCTATGTGATCTATCCGCGCTTTCTGGGCGACCGGGTCGAATTGCCGGCGGTGTGGGTCATTTTCGCGCTGTTCGCGGGCGGAGCCGCGTTCGGATTCCTCGGCGTGATGCTGGCGGTGCCGGTTGCCGCGACGATCGGCGTGCTGGCGCGGTTCTGGCTGCGCCGCTATCTGACAAGCCCGCTCTATCTGGACCCACCCTCGGCCTGATGCCGCCCGACCCCAACCAACTGCCGCTGCCGTTCCAGCACCAGCCTCGCTACGATTCGGCGGACTTCATCCCGGCGGAGTCGAACCGCGCGGCCCGTGCCTGGCTGGACACCGAATGGCCGGAGCGGCGCCTTGCGCTGTTCGGGCCGCCCGGCTGCGGCAAATCCCACCTGCTGCATATCTGGGCGCGCCGAACCGCGGCAACCGTGCTGGCCGGCCAGACCCTGGCCGATCTGGACGCACTCCCCGAACACGGCGCCCTGGCGCTGGACGACGGCGATCTGGTACGCGACGAAACCCTGCTGTTCCATCTTCTGAACACCGCCCGAGACCGCGGGCTGCGTCTGTTGATCGCGGCCCGAACCGCCCCGGCACGCTGGCCGGTGCGCCTGCCCGATCTGTCGAGCCGACTGCGCGCCATCGCCGCCGCCGAAATTCACGAACCGGATGACGAACTTCTCGCGGCGCTGCTGCAGCGGCTGATCGCCGACAGGCAACTGATCGTGACACAGCCCGCCCGGGATTGGATCTCAACCCACTGCCCACGCTCCCCGTCCGCCCTGCGAGAGGCCGTGGCCCGCTTGGACCGGGAAAACCTGATTTCCGGCGGCCCCATAACCCGCACCCTGGCGGCAAAGGTGCTGAAGGATGACGGCGCCGACGAAGGTCCGTCAGCCGAACCCGCCCCCTCGCCGGATCGCTCCGGCTTCCTGTATAAAGATCTCTTATCTCCCGCGGGGATTGGAAATGGAGCTTAAGGCCGACATCGTGGACCTGGTCGGACGACGGGTCAGCAAGCCGGCAACCGCCAGGAACGGCAAACCGGCCCGCTCCCCGACGGAACGGCCGATGAAACTGCCGGTGGACCTGACAAGCCCCGAACGATTCATCAACCGCGAGCTGTCGTGGCTGGACTTCAATCACCGCGTCATTGAGGAAGCGGAGAATCCTCGTCATCCGCTGTTGGAACGGTTGCGCTTCCTGTCGATCAGCGCGTCGAACCTGGACGAATTCTACTCGGTGCGCGTCGCCGCCCTGATCGGCCAGGCCAAGGCCGGCGGCACACTGATCTCCACCGACGGCCGCACCGCCGCGCAGCAGCTTACCGATATCAAGGCCCGCGCCGAATCCCTTCTGTCCGACCAGCAACGCATCCTCGGCGAACTGCTGGAACAGTTGCGCGAAGCAGGCGTCGCGCTCTGCGCCACGGATACCTTGTCCGACGAAGATAAAACCTGGCTGGACGCCTGCTTCATGGAGCGGGTTTTCCCGGTGGTAACCCCATTGGCGGTGGACCCGGCACATCCGTTCCCATTCATCTCCAACTTCGGCCTCGTGCTGGCGATGCATCTGGTGCGCGCATCCGACGGCATCGCCATGCGCGGCCTGCTGCCGCTGCCCAGCCAGGTGGAACGCTTCGTGCGCCTGCCAACCCTGGAAGGCGGGGGGCCGGTTCGCTTCATTCTGCTGGACGATCTGGTCGTCCTGTTCCTCGATAGGGTGTTCCCGGGCTTCCGCCTGACCGGCCACGGGCTGTTCCGCGTCATCCGCGACACCGATGTGGAGTTCGAGGAAGAAGCCGAGGATCTGGTCCGATCCTACGAAACCGCGCTGAAACGCCGCCGCCGCGGCAGGGCGATCCATGTAGAAATCGCCGCCGGCATGCCGGTGGAGCTACGCGATCTGGTGATCGACGAGCTGGATGCCGCACCCGACGAAATCCACGACGGCCAAAGGCTGCTAGGCCTTGCGGACATGAAGCAGATGATCGTGGAGGATCGCCACGATCTGTTGTTCGCCCCCTACACGCCCCGCTTTCCCGAACGGATTCGTGACTTCGGCGGCGACTGTTTCGCTGCCATCCGAGCGAAGGACATTATCGTTCACCATCCGTATGAGAGTTTCGACGTGGTGGTGCAGTTCCTGCGCCAGGCGGCGCAGGACCCGGCGGTGATCGCGATCAAACAGACGCTGTACCGCACCAGCCGCGACAGCACGATCGTCAACGCGCTGATCGAGGCGGCTGAAGCCGGCAAATCGGTCACCGCGATGGTCGAGCTGCGGGCTCGCTTCGACGAAGAAGCCAACATCCGCCTCGCCCGGCGCATGGAAGCCGCCGGTGTACAGGTGGTTTATGGCTTCGCCGGCTTGAAGACCCACGCCAAGCTGTCCCTGGTGGTACGGCGGGAGGCCGGGGCCATCCGCTCCTACGCCCATTTCGGCACCGGGAATTATCACCCGATCACCGCGCGCGTTTACACCGACCTGAGCTTCTTCACCACAGACCCGGCACTGACCCGTGATTCAGCCCGCCTGTTCAACTTCATGACCGGTTACGCCCGGCCGGAAATCATGGAGGAACTGGGATTCAGCCCGCTGACCACGCGCATGAAACTGCTGGCGCTGATCCACAAGGAAATCGCCTTTGCCCGGGACGGCAAACCCGCGACCATCTGGCTGAAGATGAACAGCCTGACCGACGTGGAACTGATCGACGCGCTGTATGCCGCGTCCAACGCGGGCGTAAAGGTTATGGCGGTGATACGCGGCATTTGCTGCCTGAGGCCCGGTGTGCCCGGCATGTCGGAGAACATCCGGGTTAAGTCCATCGTCGGACGCTTCCTGGAACACGGCCGTATCTATGTCTTCGGCAACGGCCAAACCCTTCCCGGCCGCAACGCGCGTGTCTTCATCAGTTCAGCCGACTGGATGGAGCGGAACATGGACTGGCGGGTCGAAACGCTGGTGCCCATTCACAATCCGACCGTCCATGCCCAAGTCCTGGATCAGATCATGCTGATCAATCTAAAGGACTCGCTGCAATCCTGGGAACTCAGCAGCGATGGACTCTGGACCCGTGTCGCGCCCGGCCGGAAGCCGGTTTCGGCCCACGATTATTTCATGACTAACCCGTCTCTGTCCGGGCGCGGTTCGGCGTTGCATGGGCCGGCGGTGGCTGCCCCCGTGCCCATGCCGCGGCGCCAGGACAGGCTGACACAGGATTGATGTATGCCTTTTGCCCCGCCTGCCCCGTTGCCAAGATGCGGCGTCGTCGATCTCGGGTCCAACTCGGTTCGGCTTGTCGTCTATGAAGGCCACACCCGGAACCCCATGCCTATTTTCAACGAAAAGGCGGTGCTGCGGCTGGGACGGGGATTGCAAGCCACCGGGCGGCTGGACGACGAAGGGGTCACCCGGGCGCTGATGGTCATGCAGCGGTACTACATGGTCGCCAAGGCAATGGGGGCCGACCCGTTCGAGGTTCTGGCCACGGCGGCGGTGCGCGATGCGGACAACGGCCCCGCCTTCGTGGACGCCCTGCGCGACCGCATGCCCGGCGTGCCCATCCACATCCTGTCGGGTATCGAGGAAGCCGCTTACTCCACGGACGGGGTCGTTTGCGGCATCCCGGCGGCGAACGGTGTGCTGGCGGATATCGGCGGCGGTTCACTGGAAGTCGTGCGGCTGACCGACGGCATGCCCGGCCCCTCCGAAACCCTGAAACTCGGCGTCATCCGCCTCGCTGAACGTTCTTCTGGCGATCCATTACGGGCCCGCCAAATCGCCGACGAAGACCTACGTTCAGTGCCCTGGCTCAGCGAAGCGATTGGCGAAGACCTGTATCTCGTCGGCGGTGCATGGCGTGCGCTGGCACGAATCCACATGGCCCAGACCAGCTACCCGCTGAACATGGTGCATCACTATACCATCGGCCGCGACGCCGCACGCGACCTGACCAGCCTGATTTTCACCGCGCCCCGCAAAGTGCTGGAACGCCTGCCCGGCGCACCGCGCCGCCGCATCGACGATCTGCCCTTCGCCGCCACCGCGCTGCGCCGCCTGCTGCGAATCACCGGCGTCCGCCGCGTGGTTTTCAGCGCCAGCGGCCTGCGAGAGGGCTGGTTCATGCGCCGCATGCCGCCCGACATCCAGACCCAGGACCCAATCCTTAGTGCCGCCTGGGAAATGGCCGACCGGCATGGCCGCGACCCGTCCCTGCCGCCCGCGCTGGTCGAGTGGACCCGCCCGCTGTTTCCGCGCGAAACGCCGGAGGAAGCCCACCTGCGCGAGGCGATGTGCTGGATGTCCGATATCGGCAGCCACGACCATCCCGAATTCCGTGCGGAGCAGGCATACTTGCGCGTGTTGCGCCAGCCCGGCGTCGGGTTGGATCACTACGCGCGGGCGTTCCTGGCCCTGGCGGTGGCGCTTCGGTATGAGGCAGAGTCCGATTCGGCATTCCTGCGCCCCTCCCGCCTGTTGCTGGACATCGAAACCGCGAACCGCGCCGAAGTCCTGGGGATCGCCCTGCGCCTGGCCTACACCCTGTCGGCTGGAACCAAGGACCTGCTGGCCGGCACCCGGCTGCGCATCGAAGGCTCCCGTCTGGTGCTTCTGCTGCGGCAGAACAGCGGCGTATTCGCCGGCGAAAGCGTGATCCGCAGGCTGGAGCGGCTTGCCCAGGCAGTCGGATTGCAAGCTGCCGCGGAACCCGACCTGATGCAGGCAGCGGAGTGATCCGCCCCGCCCGCTCGGCGGAAGCCGCCGCGGTGCGCGACGTCGTTCTGGCTGCGTATGAGCGGTACGTAGCGGTCATCGGCACCCAACCCGGCCCGATGCTGGACGACTACAACGCCCGTATCGCCGCCGGTCAGGCATGGGTACTTGAAGTTGCCAACGAGATCGCTGGCGTCCTTGTGCTGGAAGACGGACCTGACTGTTTCTTGCTCGATAACATCGCGATCCGGCCAGACCGGCAGGGAATCGGTTACGGACGGCAACTGATGGATTTCGCCGAAGCACAGGCCGCAAGGCGCGGCTGGCAGGCGGTCACGCTGTACACTAACGCACTGATGACCGAAAACATCGCGATCTACACAAAGCGCGGATATACCCAACAGGACCGCCGGACGGAAAAGGGCTTCGATCGGATTTACATGACGAAATCCCTGTAACCTCCGGCCCCGGACTATTCCTCCAGCGCCTGCGCCATCAGGCGCACGGAATGGATCGCCTCCCGCCCCGACAACTCGCGTATCTGGTGCCGGCAGGACGTTCCATCCGCAACGATGTAATCGTGTTCCGCCGCCGAGCGGACAGCGGGCAGGAGCCCGGCCTCTGCCATCGCGCGCGATGTAGCCTCGGTTTCCGCCTGATACCCGAATGCCCCGGCCATGCCGCAGCAAGACGACTGGATCGGCTGAGCCGACAGTTTCGGTATCAGCCGCAACATCGCCAGCGCATCGGGAAACGCACCGAACGCCTTCTGGTGGCAATGGCCATGCACCCTGGCCGTTCCGGGCAACGAACGCAGCGCAAGATCGGGCTTTTCCTTGGCAATGAACTCGCTCAACAGCATCGCCCGTTCAGCGAAACGATCCGCCGCCTCCCCCGGTAACAGCGATTTATACTCATCGCGCAACGTCAGCAGGCAGGACGGCTCCAGCCCGATGATCGGCAGATCGCCCGACATAGCCTTCATCGTCCGCCTGGCTTCCTCGCGCGCCTTGTCCACCATCCCCACCGCCAGCCACGTCCGTCCGCAGCACAACGGCCGCCCCTCCGAGTTCGGAACGATCGCGCGATAGCCGGCGGCCTTCAGAACCTTCACCGCCGCACGCAGATTTTCTGGCTCGAAATAACGGTTGAAGGTATCCGCCAGCAGATACACATCGCCGAGCGGGGCTTCCGGCGCGGCGGCCTCTTTGTCCTGAAATTTGTCGCTACGCCATTTCGGCAGCCGGCGCGCTTTGGAAATCCCCAACAGCCGTTCCGTCAGCCAGCGCAACGGTGGCAGATGGTTGCGCAGATTCGCCAAAGACGGAAGCAGCGACACGAACGGCGCATAGCGCGGCAGTTCAGCGATCAACGTCTCCCGCCACCTTACCCCGTGGCGTTCGGCGCGCGCCGCCGTGACCTCGATCTTCATCTTGGCCATATCCACGCCGGTCGGGCACTCCCGCTTGCACGCCTTGCACGACACACACAGCGCCATCGCGTCGGCCATTGCATCCGACGTCATCGCATCCGCGCCCAACTGGCCGGTCAGGCCCAGGCGCAGCGTGTTCGCCCGTCCGCGCGTCAGATGCGCCTCATCGCGAGTCACCCGGTAGCTAGGACACATCACACCTGAATCGAAACCGCGGCATGTGCCGTTGTTGTTGCACATCTCCACCGCGCCCAGCATCCCGCCCAGCGGGCCGGGATGCTCTGACCAGTCCAGTTTCGGGACAAAGTCGCTGGTCGCGCTGTAACCGGGGCCATAACGGAACAGCGTCCGGTCATCCATCTTCGGCGGATGCACGATGCGGTTGGGATTCAGCAGGCCGATCGGGTCGAAGGCGTCCTTGACTTCCTCGAACGCCCGAACGATACGATCACCAAACATCTGCTGGTGGAATTCGCTCCGCACCAGCCCGTCGCCATGTTCCCCGCTGTGGGAGCCTTTGTACTCCCGCACCAGGGCAAACGCTTCCTCCGCCACAGCGCGCATTTTGGCGACATCGGCGGGGTCCTTCATGTTCAACACTGGCCGGACATGCAAACACCCGACCGAGGCATGGGCATACCAGGTGCCCTTGGACCCGTGCTTCTCGAACACATCGTTCAGCCGTTCGGTGTAGTCGGCAAGGTCATCCAGATCGACGGCACAATCCTCGATGAACGAAACCGGTTTACCGTCGCCTTTCATCGACATCATGATATTCAGCCCCGCCTCGCGAACCGCGGCGATATCAGCCTGAAACGCCGGCTCAACCGCGCGCACCACGCCCGGGCAGCCCAGATCGCCCATCAGCGATTCCAACTCCGCCAGCTTGGCCAGCAGCGGGCCATCCTCGTGCCCGTGAAATTCGACAATCAACAGGCTGTCCGGCTCGCCGATCAGCATCTGGTCGATCGTGCCGCGATAGATCGGAATCCCCCGCCCCAGATCGATCATGGTGCGATCGACCAGCTCCACCGCCTCCGGGTCGAGCGCGACGATATGACGCGAGGCCTCCATCGCCTTACGAAACGTCGGGAACTGGCAAATCCCCAGGACCTTGCGTGGCTTGATCGGATGCAGCGTCAACTCGATCGCCGCCGAGAACGCCAGCGTGCCCTCCGACCCCACCAGCAGGCGCGCGAGGTTGTCCCGGCCAGACGCGCTTGCCGCCGAAGTCAGCGCATCGATGTTATAGCCGCCGACCCGCCGAAGCTGCTTGGGGAAACGGGCGGCGATTTCCTCCGCCTCCGTCGCACCCAGCGCGCGCAGGCGCTGGATCAGGTCCACAATCGTCGCCGGGGTGCGTTCGCCGATCGTGTCCGGCACGATCCCGAACCGGTGCTGCGACCCATCCGACAGGATTGCCTGGATCGCACGCACATTGTCCGCCATCAGCCCATACCGGATCGACTTCGACCCGCAGGAATTGTTGCCCGCCATCCCGCCGATTGTGCAGCGGGCATGGGTGGACGGATCCACGGGAAAGAACAGCTTGTCCGAACGGAGGGCGTTGTTCAAATGGCCCAGGACCAGACCCGGCTCCACCAGCGCCGTCCCGGCCGCGGCATCCACATGCAGGATACGCCGCAGATGCTTCGAGCAATCGATCACCAGCGCCCGGTTCACCGTCTGGCCACACTGGCTGGTGCCACCGCCACGCGCCAGGACGGGAACGCCCTCATCCCTGGCGATGGACATCGCCGCCACCACGTCGTCGATGGTTTCCGGCACGATGACGCCCACCGGCTCCATCTGATAAATCGACGCATCCGTGCTGTACCGGCCCCGGCTGGGTCGGTCGAACAGCACCTCGCCCTTGATGTTGCGGGCCAGGCGCATCGCGAAAGCAGCGTTGTCCGGCATGATCGAGTCGGCGATGGTGGCGCTCATGGGGGCGGATCGACCTGGGGTTTGGGTATGCGGGTGCAGCATTGGCAAACGCCGCGCGCCACCGCAAGCCACCCCGGCGTTTAGAACGCGGCCGGCGGCTTCAGGCGAAACCGCCCCGGTCTGTGACGAGGCCCCATCCAATGGCCTCGCCGCGCGCCGCACAAACCATGATGATCCGATAGGATACGGCATCAGGTCAGGAGAAGCCGAACCACAGTAGGGATTCTCCTGGCATTGGGGGATGATATAACCCCCATGGCCGGCATCGGATTCACTGATCGAGCGTCCAAACCTGTTCATCCACGAGGAACGTATGGCTTCCATCCCAACCTACGCCGTTCCGCCGTCCTTTCTGGGTGTTTCACGCTCCGATTCCGGCGCCGACTATGCCGTCGCCGGCATCCCGATGGATATCGGCACCACCAACCGTTCCGGCACCCGCGAAGGCCCGGCCGCGATCCGCCGGGCAAGCCGCATGCTGACCGATGGCGACCACCCGCACCATTGGATCGAGCCGGCGCGTATGAGCGTTTCCGACATCGGCGATTTCACCCTGGCGCTTGGCGACATCCCGGGGACGCTGGCTGCGATCCAGTCGCAGGCCGAATCGATCGGCCACCTGATCGCGCTGGGCGGCGAGCATGGCATTACCCTGCCATTGCTGCGCGCGTTGACCCAACGCATCGGCCGGCCGGTGGCGCTGGTGCATTTCGACGCCCATGTCGATACATGGCCGGACAATTTCGGCCAGACCTATGCCCATGGCTCGCCATTCTTCCATGCGATCGAGGAAGGGCTGATTGACCCGCGCAAGACGATCCAGATCGGCATCCGGTCCCCAGTGCAGCGGGAGGTGATGGATTGGACCAAGGGCAAAGGCGTCACGGTTCTGTCGGCGCAGGATGTCCATACCGCCACGCCGATGGCGGTGGCCGAACAGATCCGCTCGGTGGCGGGCGACGCCCCGGCGTACCTGAGTTTCGATATCGACACCCTGGATCCAGCCTTCGCGCCCGGAACCGGCACGCCGGAGATCGGCGGCCTCGCGTCCTGGCAGGTTCAGGCGATCCTGCGCGGCCTGGGCGGCATCCAATTCGCCGGCATGGATGTGGTGGAGGTCGCGCCCGCTTACGACGTCGCCGAAATCACCGCATTGGCCGCCGCTACGGTCGTATGGGAATATCTGGCCCTGCTGGGCGCCCAAGCTATGCGCTAGATGATGGGCCACCCTCTAAAAATGCATTGCTTGTTCTGGGGCGTCGAGCCTATATCGCGTCCCTCGCCTCTGAATGGGGCGGTGACGCAACCGCACGTGCCGCGAGCCCGATTTCCGGGCACAGCAACGACGTAAACGCGTCCTTTTCGATAGACCCGGTCATAGTGGGCCGGGGTCGTTTAGGAACACGCCTATGTCCGACCGCACCGTAGCGATGCGAAGTACCACCAGCATCGTCTG
>JAKBCJ010000136.1 GCA_021807975.1 Pseudomonadota bacterium
CCGGCCGAAGCGATTTGTTACATCGCCGACCAGTTGTTCCACGGCCGGGCCGTCGGTGATGTCGCAAGCAAACGCGGCGGCGTTGATTTGGTATTTCGATTTCAGTTCGCTGGCGACACTCTCCGCCTGATCTTTACTTCGGGCATACATGACAGCGATATGGACACTTTCCCGGGCCAACGCATGGCAGATGCGTTGCCCCAGCCTGCCATTACCCCCCGTGACCAGAGCCACCGAGCCTTTAAGGTCCATGAACCGTCTCCATAACAGACACATTGCTACCGAACCCGGCATCCGGCAACCCAACGGTGTTCGCGGCACGGCGTTTGGGGTAACCTTTACCAACACGGCAAGAACCCGGGGGAAAAGTCCAATGCAGATCGTCGATGCCCAAATTCACACCTGGGGAACCGGCCTGCCCAGCAATCTGTCGCACATCCAGGTCACCCATTTCACACCGGCCGAGGCCATCGCCCTGATGGACGAAGGCGGCGTCGATGCAGCCATTATTCATCCACCCGGCTGGGATCCGAACTCGACAGAGATGGCGTTCGGCGCGGTCAGGGACTACCCGAGCCGGTTCGCGATCATGGGGGCCCTGCCACTCGACGAACCCGGCTCCCGCGAGCAAATCGCCCACTGGCGCGCCCAACCCGGCATGCTCGGTCTTCGCTACACTTTTCTGCACGAGCCCGCTCGGCGAAATCTGGCGGATGGAGAGTACGACTGGCTTTTTGCCGAGGCAGAGAAAGCCGGCGTCCCAATATCCGCACTGGCAACCGACTCGCTGGCGGTGCTCGGGCGCCTTGCCGAGCGCCATCCGGGGCTGCGGCTGACGATCGATCACCTGGGCGGACGCGGGGGCCTGACGACGCTGAAGGACGCCGAGGCCATGACCCATATTCCGGAGCTTCTCAAACTGGCGAAACTGCCGAATGTAGCGGTCAAGGCAACCGGCGCGCCGGGCTATTCCGGTGAGGCATACCCCTTCCCGAAAATGCACACCTATCTGCGGCAAATATACGACGCGTTCGGCCCCAGCCGGATGTTCTGGGGGACGGACATCACCAAGATGCCATGCTCCTGGCACCAATGCGTAACGATGTTCACCGAGGAACTTCCGTGGCTGACTCAGCAGGATAAGCAAATGATCATGGGCGACGCGATTTGCACATGGTGGGGCTGGCACCGGACCGGACGAACATAGCCCCGGGGACATGCCGCCGCCTCATCCGCCCCCCGACACAGCAAAGGAAACCGTCATGAAAATCCTCCGCTCCTCCGCCCGCAAAACCAATCGCGCTCCTGCCTCCAACTTCACCGGAACCGTGTTTTCGGATGAGGTCGTGGTCGGCGTCCCGCCGTCGCGCATGCGCGGTTCTGTCGTGTCCTTCACCCCCGGCGCCAGGACGGCGTGGCACAGCCATCCGGTCGGTCAAACCCTGTTCTGCCTGTCCGGGGCCGGCCGTGTGCAGCGCGAGGGCGAGCCGGTGCAGGAAATCCGTCCCGGCGACACCGTCATTATCCCGCCCGATGTGCGCCACTGGCACGGCGCGGCGCCGGACAAACTGTTCTCCCACCTCGCAATGTCGGAACTGAACGACAAAGGCGAGGGCACAGCGTGGTTCGAACATGTTTCGGACCAGGACTACAACGCTGTGCCCGCGCAGATGACCTGAGAACAAACGGGAGGGGCAATGCCCCTCCCGGCAGCCCTACTCCGCGGCTACGGCCACCTTGTCCGCGCCGGACAGGGCAAAACCCTCATACCCGTTTGCGGCAATTTCGTCGCACTTCAGCCGGTAAGCACCCACGCCGCCGATATACGGCATGAACACCCGCGGCTTGCCGGGGATATTGGCGCCCATGTACCAGGATGCGGCCGACGGGTACAGCGTCGTATGCGCGACCTCGTTGCCATGATCGACCCAGGCGTTCTCCGCCTCCAGTGTCGCTTCGATGGAACCGATCCCGCGATCGCGCAGGTGGCCGAGGCAATCGGCGATCCAATCGACATGCTGTTCGATCGACACGATCATGTTGCTCAGCACCGACGGGCTGCCGGGACCGGTGATCATGAACATATTAGGGAAGCCCGCCGTCATCAGACCCAGATAAGTCCGCGCGCCGGGCGCCCATTTATCCGCCAGCGCCATCCCGTCCCGTCCGACGATCCCCATGCGGGTCAGCGCGCCGGTCATCGCATCGAAACCAGTGGCGAAGACAATCGCATCGAATGCGTAGTCCTGCCCTCCGACGCGCAGCCCCTCGGCCGTAACCGCCTCGATGGGTGTGTTACTGATATCCACCAGATCGACGTTGGGCCGGTTGAACGTCAGGTAGTAATCGGTATCGACGCAGATCCGCTTGGTGCCGATCGGATGGCTGGTCGGCGCTAACAGTTCCGCCTTCGCCGGGTCCTTGACCATGGCACGTATCTTCGACCGGACGAATTCCGCCGCCGTATCGTTGGATGCCTTGTTGAAGATCAGATCGTTAAACGCGGCCATGAACGTCGTGCCGCCGCTCTCCCACCGCTGCTCGTACACCGCCAGACGCTCGGCTTCCGGCGTTTCGATCGCTGACTGGTCGTTCGGATTCGCCAGGATACCATTGCGGGTCATCCGGGCTTCGGCGCGCTTGGCGGGATAGACGTCTTTGAAAGACCGGGCATAGTCCTCGGTCATCGGACGGTTGCGCGACGGGATGCTGAAGTTCGGCGTACGCTGGAAGACCGTGATATGGGCGGCCTGATCCGCGATCACCGGGATGGACTGAATCGCCGAGGATCCGGTGCCGACCACGCCCACGCGCAGGCCGGTGAAATCGACGCCCTCATGCGGCCAGTGACCGGTGTGGTAGATTTTGCCCTTGAAACTGTCGATACCCGGAAAATCCGGCATCCTGGCGGCCGACAGGCATCCGGTGGCCATCACGCAGAACCCGGCGGACACCGAATCGCCGCGGTCGGTGCGGACGGTCCAGCGGCTGGTCGCCTCGTCGAATTCCGCCCCGGTGACCCGGGTTTCAAACCGCATGTCGCGGCGCAAATCCAGCCGGTCCGCGACGAAATTAGCATAGCGCAGAATTTCCGGCTGACCGGCGAAAACCTCGCTCCATTGCCAATCCCGCTGAATGCCTTCATCGAAGGAGTAGGAATACTGCATGCTCTCCACATCGCAGCGGGCACCGGGGTAGCGGTTCCAGTACCAGGTACCGCCAACGCCGCTGGCGACGTCGAACACGATGGCGGACATTCCCATGCCGCGCAGGCGATGCAGCATGTACATGCCGCCAAAGCCAGCACCGACGATGACGACGTCGATGTTTCCGGGAACAGCGGCACGCGGGGTTTCGGCGGGCTGAGACATGAAGGCTCCTCGTCGATATTGATTGCAGGCATCCGATAACGGCGGGGCCGGGTTTGTCAACCGGTTGGTAGCTTTCCGGACCCACCGGTTCACCGCGCGGGCGTTTCGCCCGGGAAATTGTGGTATCATATTACCACACACGAAAACACCTTGACCACCGCGCCTTGCGCCGCCATAAGCCGCGCCTTCTGAACCACGGACGCTTATAAAAACCATGCTCAAAAGCACGCCCTCCATCAAACCGTCGGAGGTGACTAAAGGCTGGGTGCTGATCGATGCCGAAGGCGTCGTCCTCGGCCGCCTTGCCGTCGTCATCGCCAACCGGCTGCGCGGCAAGCACAAGCCGCAATTCACCCCGCATGTCGATTGCGGCGACAACGTTGTCGTCGTGAACGCCGCCAAGGTGAAGGTCACCGGCAATAAGATGGACCAGTCGGTCCTGTATTATCACACCGGCTATGCCGGCGGCATCAAGGGCCGTTCGATCCGCCAGCGCCTCGAATCCAAACACCCCGAGCGGGTGTTGGAAAAGGCCGTGGAGCGCATGATCACGCGCGGCCCGCTGCAGCGCAAGCAGATGAAGCACCTCCATATCTATGGCGGTCCCGAACACCCGCATGATGGACAGCAGCCGCAAATGCTGGACGTCGCCGCGATGAACCCTAAGAACAAGAGGGGCTGAGACCGATGTCAGGAATTCAAACCGGCAGCCTCGCCGACCTGAAAGAGGCGCTCGCCGCCCGCCAGGCCGCTGCTGAAGCCGAAGCCGCCGCAACCGGCGCCCCCGCGCCCGTCGCCGTGTCCACCCAGCCGAAGCGGGAGCCGAAGCGCGACGAACTGGGCCGTTCCTACGCCACGGGCCGCCGCAAGGAATCCACCGCCCGCGTCTGGATCAAGCCCGGCAAGGGTGAGATCATCGTGAACGGCAAGAAGGTCGTGCAGTATTTTGCCCGCCCGGTTCTGCGCATGCTGCTGACGCAGCCGTTCCTGGTAGCCGATCGCTATAACCAATTCGACGTGTTCTGCACCGTCAGCGGTGGCGGTCTGTCCGGTCAGGCTGGTGCGGTTCGGCATGGCATCAGCCGCGCGCTGACCTACTACGAACCGGATCTGCGCAGCATCCTGAAGGTCGCCGGCTTCCTGACCCGTGACTCGCGCGCGGTTGAACGTAAGAAGTACGGCAAGGCGAAGGCCCGCCGCAGCTTCCAGTTCTCCAAGCGCTGATCCGAAGCACCAATGGCTACAGAAAAGAGGCGCTTTCGGGCGCCTCTTTTTTTGTTCGGTCTATGCCTCGGGCGAAGTGTGGCCACCTGCCTGCACTTGCAGGAACCGCCGAGCCAACGCACCGTACAGAGGCCGGCGGCAGACCAGACGCGATACAGCGAACGACAGGAACGCCGTCGCCATCAGCGGGATCATCAGCGTATGGTTGGCCGTCATCTCCATGACGATAACCGCCGCGGTGATCGGCGCCTGCACCACACCGGAGAAATACGCGGTCATACCCAGCAGGATCATCGCGCCAACCGGTGCGCCATGAACCAGCGGCGCCAGTACGGAACCCATACCCGCGCCAATCGACAATGACGGCGCGAAAATGCCGCCCGGTATGCCACTGACATAGGACACCACCGTCGCGGCCAGTTTCAGCAGCGCATACGTCGGAGGAAGGGTGGAATGGGCCTCGACCATGCCGCGGGCCTGCTGATAGCCCGTGCCATAGGTCTGGCCGCCCGACAACGAACCAATGACCGCCAGCAACAGCCCGCACAGGGCGGCGAAGGCAACCGGATGCCGGATGATGAACTTGCCGGCGAAGCCGGGCAAACCGCGGGCAGCCAAGATCAGCGACTGGCTGAACAGGCCGCCGGCAAGCCCGCCGACGATGCTGCACAGAAGCACGCCCAAAACAGCGTCATGGTTGGTCATCGCCGCCGCCGTCTGGCCGAAATAGGTGTAATTGCCGACCAGACCCAACGTCGTCGCTCCCGCCACAACCACTGCGGTAAACACCGTTCCGGACGTTCGCGACTCGAATGAATGACTGAGTTCCTCGATGGCGAACACGATCCCGGCCAACGGCGTATTGAATGCGGCCGCCACGCCCGCCGCCCCACCCGCGAGCACCAGTGCCCGACGGAGTTCCAAACGCGGCAGTCGCAGCGACTTGCCCAGCGCATGCATGATAGAGGCCCCCACCTGAACGGTTGGCCCCTCCCGCCCGATCGACGCTCCGGACGCGAGCCCCAACAGAGTCAGCAGAACTTTGCCGACAGCGATACGCATGGACAGAACCCGATCCACCATCGCATCGTCGTGCATATGAAGCGCGGCGATGGTTTGCGGGATGCCACTGCCCTGGGCGCCGGGGAAAACGTACTGGGTCGCCAGAAAGGCGATCGTCAATCCGGCTGGCGCAATGATATACGACAGCCAGACATGGCCGGCGATCGCATGCAGGAACAGCGCGCTGGAATAATCGGCCGCCTTGGCAAAACCGACCGCGACAGCCGCCACCAGCACCGCACCAACCCAAAACATCACGCGGCGCCACCACAGCCGAGGCGACACCAGCGGCATCCGCCACACCCGCCTCAATCGTAACAAACGCCCGCCCCGTCCAAGTTCCATGAACATCCCTGCTTCACATAAATCCCGAACGGCCATTGTGGCACGGCGGTCGGGGCGCCGGACAGGGGGCGCGGACTTTTCAGTCCCACCGAAAGGGCGCGGCGTTCAGGGCAATATCGCAAACAGGGGAAAGATGTCCTGACTGTCATGAGCCGCCTGCTGCCGGTGGCGCAGTGGGCTGATCAATGTTCCCGCGCGCCCGACGACACGGTCCCGGATACGGCCGCCGCCGCCGGCAGCACCGAAAGCCAGGGCGGGCGCGTCTGCTCATAGGCATAGGCAAGCTGCAGGACGGCGAAATCCTGCTGGCTGGGTCCGATCAGTTGCAGGCCCCCGGGCAGCCCGTCCGGCCCGAATCCCGCCGGGACCGCCAGCGATGGAAGTCCCGCCAACGTAGGTCCGACGACGATTTCCATCCAGCGGTGGTAGCTGTCCATGGCGATGCCGGCAATCTCGGCGGGCCAGTGCAGACCGGCATCGAACGGGAACACCTGCGCGCTTGGCAATGCCAGGAAATCGAAACTGTCAAACAGCGTGCGCCAGGCTTGATAGACCGCCGAACGCTGCGCCGAGGCCGCCAACAGATCGACCGCTGACAGCCGCAAGCCGCCCTCGATTTCCCATCTGGTCTCGGGCTTCAGCAGATCGCGGGTTCGCTTATCATGGTAAAATCCGGCCAATGCAGCCGCATTCAGGCCGTGGCGAATGGTCACGAACGTATCCCACATCGCCTCCCGTCCGATGGACAGACTGGTTGGTTCGACGATGCAGCCGGCCGCCTCCAGCCGCCGCAGCGCGCCCAGGCACATGTCCAGCATGCCCGGGGCCGTCGGAATACCGCCCAGATCGCCCAGCCAGCCGATCCGAACACCCCGCATATCGCGTTGCAACGGCTGTGCGAACACCGCCGGATCGGCGGTCAGCGACAACGGCGCGCGGCTGTCGTAGCCGGCCATCACCGACAGCAGCATGGCCAGGTCGGTGACGGTGCGCGCCATCGCCCCCTCGATCCCAAGCTGCTGCATAAACAGTTCGGGGGTTGGGCCGAACGGCACCCGGCCGGGCGACGGGCGGAAGCCGAACACATTGTTCCACCCCGCCGGATTGCGCAGCGACCCGCCGAAGTCGCTGCCGTCCGCGACGGGAACCATCCGCAGCGCCAACGCCGCCGCCGCACCGCCGCTGCTGCCGCCGGCGGACTTGGACAAGTCGTACGGATTGCGGGTCGTGCCAAAGACCGTGTTGTAGGTGTGCGAGCCCATGCCGAACTCCGGCACGTTGGTGCGTCCGATCAGGATCGCCCCGGCGGCCCGCAGCCGCTCCACGAAGATGGCGTCCGCGTCGGACACGGCGTTGGCCAGGATCGGCGAGCCGAATGTCGTGGGCATGCCGCGGACGTGCGAGAAGTCCTTCACCGCGTGAGGAAAGCCGTGCATCCAGCCGGAATACGGGGCGGCATCCATCGCCTCGGCCTGACGCAGAAGATCGCCTCGGCCGAGGCGGGAGACAATCGCATTCACCGCCGGGTTCAACCGGTCGATCCGGTCGAGACAGGCGGTCATCACCTCCCGGCACGAAACGGCCCGGGTGCGAATCAAGGCAGCGAGGTCGTTCGCCGCCAGCATCGGCAGATCGGTCATGCTCGGACCCCGTTGTCCCGGTTCGGGTTCAGGCGAACGCGGCGAAGACTTCCTCCAACGCCTTAACCTGGTTCCCGGCCGCCGAGGAGGGCACGACGATCAGGTCGCGCACGCCGGCGTCGCGCCAGGCTTCCACACCTTCGCGCACTTTCGCCGCCGGCCCGAACAGCGTGTTGTCAGCCAGCCATTTGTCGGAGAAATACTTCGGCACATCGTCCTTGCGGCCTTCCGCGATGGCGGTTTCGATGCCGTCCATCTCCTCGCCATAACCAGCCTCGCGCCAGTAGTTCCTGTAGTTTGGCAGGAATCCGTAGCTGGTCAGCGTCCGACGGTTCACCGCCTTGGCGGCCTCGATATCGTCGCTGATGCAGGTCGGGATCATGTTGCCGATGAAGAAGTTCGGATCATCCCGCTTCCCGGGCGGCAACGCCGCCAGCGAGGCGGCCATGTGCGAGCGGGAGGCGTTGGCGAACACCACGCCCTCGGCAATTTCGCCCGCCAGGGCGACCATCTTGCGCCGCAACGCCGCCACGATAATGGGCGGCAGCGCGCCCAAACCGTCCTGGGCGCGGAATTTCTCCACGAAGGACCGGATATCACCCAGCGGCTTACCGGGTGTCACGCCCATCCGGATGTGGGACGGGCCGTGCGCGACGCCGATCCCCAACCGGAACCGGCCACCCGAAACCTCATGCATCATCGCGGCGCTTTGGGCGAAATCGCCGATCGTGCGCTGATAGATCGGGGCGATGGCGGTCCCGAACGGGATCGTGCCGGTGTTCCAGGCCAGCGCCTCGCAGAACGACATGTTGCCGAACATGCTGGGCGAATAGATCCCGGCGAAGCCCCGGCGTTCGATTTCCTGCGCGATTTCGACGGTGCGGCGGCGGCGGGTGGGCACGGCGACCAGGGCGATGGCGGGTAGGGTCATTGGGCGTTCCTTGGCGTTGATCGGCACAGGGTATCCCGCCCCGAGGGCAATCGGCAATGTGACGAAGATTTCACGCCAGGGATCGACGGACGATAGTAAATCGTCGGAAGTTACAGGGAGAAAATAACAATGGCTGTACCGAGGCGCGCACTAGTGGCGACTTGTCTCGCGGCCGCTTGCGCGGGACGTGCCATGGCAGGCACCACAACCGATCTGGCGGTGAGTTGCGATGCGCCGGCCGAACCGGCGGTGACGGCGGCGGCGGCGGCATACAGACAGAAAACCGGTATTCGCGTCAGGGTTTTCCCAACTCAACAGGGCCTGCTTCTGCCGCAGCTTGAACGCGATATCCAGAATGACGTTATTATTACGCAGCTAGCAACGATTGATCGGGCGGAGAAAGAAGGACTGGTCGAACCCGGTAAACGGGCCGGACCATGGCGCAACCCGCTTATGATCGCCACCGCGGCGAACGCGCCGGCCGGGGTGTTCGCGGTGCCGGATGCCTCCCCGGCGTCCGATATCGATGGATTCGCGATTTTGCGGACGCTGGGGACGACGACAGATCGGGTAGTCGGCGTGCTGAATACCGAAGCCGTCGCGTGGACGCTGGTGAACGGCGGTGCCCGCCGGGGATTGCTGCACCAGACCGAAATCCGGGCCGACGACCGGCTGCGGGCATTGGCGGCGGTGCCGGATGCGGCGTGGCCGCCGATCCTGTATGGCGCGACGGTCACGACGCTGGCCTGGCGCGGTGATCCGGCGGCATTCGTCGCATTTCTGGCAAGCCCCGCCGGCCGGGCGGTCTTGCTGGCGGCTGGACTGGAGGACGCGGCATGAACCGGATTGATGTCCAAACCCACCCGATCGTCACGCGGATCACGCACTGGCTGATGGCGCTGGCGATCGTGGTGCTGATCGGCAGCGGCTGGCGGATCTACAACTCCAGCCCGATTTTCGGCTTTACCTTCCCCGAATGGGCGACACTGGGCGGGGATGTGTACCAGGCGCTGGCGTTGCACAACGATCCCGGCGTGGCCAGCGCCATCGCCTGGCATTTCGCTGCCATGTGGCTGCTGGCCGCCAGTTACCTCGGGTTCATACTCTGGAACATCGTTTCCGGCCATTTCCGGCGGGATTTCCTGCCGGTTGGACCGGTTTCGTTCTGGCGTGATTTCTCCGCCGCGATCCGTTTCAAGCTGGATCACCGCCTGGGCGAATACAACGTCGTGCAGCGCGTGGCCTATTGGGGCGTGCTGGCTTCGGTGGCAATGATGCTGCTGTCGGGCATCGCGATCTGGAAGCCGGTTCAGACCTACCCGCTGGAAACCCTGTTCGGCGGATTTCAGGGGGCGCGTGTCGTCCACTTCCTGTTCATGACCGCGATCGCGCTGTTCATCGCGATCCATGTCGCGCTGGTAATCCTGGTGCCGAAGACCTTCGTTGCGATGACCCTCGGCAAAGCAACCGCCGTCCACAAAGGAGACCGGTGATGGACCTGGAAAGACGGCGCCTGTTCGGCGGCGGCCTGTCGATGGGCGCGCTGACGCTGCTGACCGGCTGCGACATCAGCGACCACGACAGCGTGCAACGGGCCCTGGCCGCGGTATCGCGCTTCAACGACCGCGTTCAGGCGGCGTTGTTCGGGGCGCACAAACTGGCCCCGACGTTCAGCGAGGCGGAGGCGGTGAAGGATTTCCGTTACAACGCCTGGTATGGGCCGGAGAAGGCACCGAAGCTGTCGCCGTCCGACTACCGGCTGACCCTGGCCGGTATGATTGCCGACAAGACCCCCTGGACGGTTGAAAAGCTTTATACCCTGCCGCACACCACCCAGATCACGCGCCATGTCTGCGTCGAGGGCTGGAGCATGATCGGCAAATGGGGCGGCGCCCCGCTGAGCACGTTCCTGCAACGCATCGGGGCCGATCTGACGGCGAAATATGTCGGGTTTGAATGCGCGGACGGCTACTACGAAGGCATCGATATGCCGACCGCACTGCATCCGCAGACCCTGATGGCG
>JAKBCJ010000137.1 GCA_021807975.1 Pseudomonadota bacterium
CATTTCAATGCCGCCGGATGTCCCGGAATTGGTTCATATACATATTCGATCGGGTTTCCGTTCAGCACGCCACCCGCCAGCCAACAGCGCGGAAACCCGGACATATCGTGTGACAGCGGCTCGGCCGGTCAACGCCTGTCCGCTTCACAGTATCGCTGGCCCCGGGTAGGGTGCGGATTGATATGCCTGAACCTGCGGCGCCCTCGACCAGCGGCCTGCGTCGTCTTGTCCACAGCGGGTTGTCCGCGGAGTTGAACCATGATTTTGACGGCGCTTCTGGCGGTATTCTGCGGTGTACTGGTCGGCTTTACCCTCGGGCTGATAGGTGGCGGCGGCTCGATTCTCGCGACCCCTTTGCTGCTGTACGTCGTCGGTATGCAGGATCCCCATCTCGCCATCGGGACGGGGGCGGTAGCTGTTTCCGCCAACGCGTTCATGAACCTCAACGGCCACGCCCGGGCGGGTAACGTCCGCTGGCCGACGGCAGCGATCTTCACCGCGGCCGGGGTGGGCGGGGCGTATGTGGGATCGACGCTGGGGAAGGCGTTCGATGGTCAGCGCCTGCTAATTCTGTTCGCATTTTTGATGATCGCGATCGGTGTGCTGATGCTGCGGCCGCGGCGCGAAGGATCGCACGCCCCGGCGGTGCTGACGCCGGGGTATATATTGCGAACCGCCGGCACCGGGCTGGGGGTGGGCATGTTGTCCGGTTTCTTCGGCATAGGCGGCGGGTTCCTGATCGTGCCGGGGCTGATTTTCGCCACCGGCATGCCGATGATCTATGCAATCGGCACCTCGCTGTTCGCGGTTGGGATGTTCGGCCTGACCACGGCCGCAAACTACGCGATGTCCGGCCTGGTGGATTGGATCGTTGCCGGCGAATATATCGCCGGCGGTGTTCTGGGCGGGTTGCTGGGCATGCGCGCGGCAATCTACCTGTCTGGACGCAAGCAGACCCTGACCCGGGTGTTTGCCGGAATCATTTTCGTTGTCGCGGCATACATGCTGTGGCGAAGCGCAGGGTACCGCTAGGGTTGCCCCCAAGCCGGGAATCGTGAGGCGATGCCCGCCGGACCATCAACGGGAGAGGATATATTGATGCTGACAGGACGTCGTCGAAGTCTGAAACTGGCGGGGCTTGCCCTGGCCTCCGCGGCCGTAGCGGGAACAGCCCGGGCTGAATCGTCGATCCCACCCGGCGCGAAAACGCTGGAGAGCCTGGCCAGGCGGCTGGAATCGTTGCCGCGACGGCGCGATTTCAAGGCGTTGCCGATGATCCTGGACCGGCGCGACCAGTGGGATGCCGACGCGCTGGACGCGGTTCTGCACTATGCCGGCAACCCCAAGCAAAGCTGGGACAACACCGATATCGCCGGGCCGTGGCTGAACGTGATGCGCAACGCGATGAACGCGCAGGTCTGGTCGTTTCGGCACCCGGACTTCCTGTGCATTTCCGTGACCCACGGCAGCGCCCAGCTTGCGCTGTACGACGATAAGATGTGGGACAAATATGGATTGGCGAAACTGACCGGCGGCAAGCTGACCCGCAACAGCCTGGTGACCGCGCCGCCCGCGGCGGATGCCGACCCGAAGGATTATCAGAATCCGCACGGAGCGTTCTCGCCTGCTGCCAACAGCATTCAGACATTACAACGCCGCGGCGCGGTGTTTCTGGCATGCCACAACGCCGCCTGGGAACTTGCGAGCAAGCTGGTCGCAGCGGACACCAATCCAGACCGGATTTCGGCCGAAGCGATGTGCGCCGAACTGACCAACCACCTGATTCCAGGTGTAGTGATGACTCCGGGTGCGGTGGGAACCATGGTCGAACTGGCGAAAGCCGGTTTCGCGTACTCCCGATGAAGCGGTTCGTGCTGGCAGCCGGTGGCCTGCTGCTGAGTATTGGCGCCGCGTTGGCCGCGCCGCCCGGATCGCCAGCGGCGAAGCTGGAAGCCGCTGAGGCGCTGTATCCGCCCTGGCAGGGCGGCAGCAACAGCGGTGCCCCGGTGCCCGGTCTGGTGTTTACCGTGCCGCCGGCCGATTCCATGGCGGACTTCCATGGCAGCCTGGATCGTCCGGCTTTGGTGCTTTACGCATCCGGCAATAACTTCTTCGCGATGCGGGATCTGGTGCGGGCGTTTGGCGAGGCCTATCCCGCCTATCGTGGCCGGGTGTTCTACGAGACGCTGCCGCCCGGGCTGCTGATGAAGCAAATCGCGGCGGGCGGCACGGTGACATCCGGCAATCTTACGTTCACGGTAAAGCCGGACGTAATGATGGCCGAACAGCGCGCCAGCGAGATCTGGGTAAAGGAAGGCCGCTTGACCGCGCCGGTCGTGTCATTCGCGACGAATGAACTGACGATCATGATTCCGGCTGGCAATCCCGCCCATATCGGCGGCCTGGCCGATCTGGGCCGCCCCGATCTTGCCCTGGCGATGCCGAATCCCGCTTTCGAGGGTGTGGCCCGGCAAATCCGCGCGTCGCTGGTCAAGGCGGGCGGGGAGGCGCTGGCGGTATCGGTGTATGAGACGAAAGTATCGGATGGAACCACCATCCTGACCCGTATCCATCACCGGCAAACGCCGCTGTTCCTGATGCAGGGGCTGGTGCAGGCAGGGGTAACCTGGACGTCGGAGGCTATTTTCCAGGAAAAGCAGGGACATCCGATCGCCCATATCGCGATTCCGGCCGATCTGAACACAACGGCTATCTACAGCGCCGCCATGGTAAGCGGCGCACCGCATGCGAAGGCCGCCAGGGCGTGGCTGACATTCATCCGGTCGGACGCCGCATTCGCCGCACTGGCGCCATTCGGGTTCAAGCGGATTGCACAATAGCGGGTTGGTTTCACCCGCTATTCACCCCGAGCGGCAATGCGATAGGAGCGCGTGTCGACAATACGGGCTTCAGGCTGTCAACAGGCCGCGCCGCCGCGGGTTACGACAATGCAACAGCCCTGTTCACCGGCCTGGAGGCGGTTGCCGAGGAACAGGGCGGCATTGATGCGCTCCTACGGAGACCCCCGGGATTGCCGGCACGCTGGCCTCGCCGCGCCGGGCACGGACAGCGAAGCCCGGATGATCGCTCATCCGGGTCCGCCTGGCCTTTTTTGCGCGATCAGGCGTTAATGCGACTTCCTGTCCCGCCCCTGAGCCGGACCGTGGGAGCGGAATACCACGTCCGCGTTCTTTTTCTGCTCGTCCGACATGGAACTATACAGCACTTGGAAGCTGGTCGCGAGCTTCTGCATGTTCTGGGCATGCTGTTCGGCGACCCGGGCGTAGGATTCCATGTTGTCGGCGGCATTCATGGTGCCGAAGGCGGCGCGCCGCTTTTCCATCGTGTCGTGCATGGCCGCGGCGTTTTCACGCATGACCCGGGCGAACTGATCCCATTCGCCCTGCTGGGCGGGCGTGATGTGCAACCGCGCGTGCATGTCGGCGATATGCTTTTCTATACGGTCGGCGCGCGATTCCATCTTGCCCGCACGTGGCTTCGTCTGCGCCGGGGCGGCTGGCGCCGGGTTCGACGGGGCGGGGCTGGTTGGCGCCGGGGCTGACGGAGCCGGAGTTGTTGCGGTTTGCGCGAATGCCCCGCTGGACAGGGCGATACCCGGCAGCAGCAGGCTGGCCAGAACGGCGGCGGTGCGGGAAGTGGACTTGATCGTCATGGAGTGAGGTCCTTACAGGGTTAGCCAACGAGTCTGAGGGAAGCCATGGTCCGCTGGATTAGTAACCATATTGTTGCTGCGGCGGGTAGTAGGCCGGAGGAGGCGGATAATAGGGTGACGGAGCGTTATACTGGCCGGAGGGAGCGCCATAATAGACCGGTGGCGGTGCTTGAAATGCCGGTGCAATCGCGCCCCCAACCACGGCGCCAAGACCAAGACCGAGCAGGAGACCGGCAACGCCGTCGCCGTCGCCGCCGCGATTGTAGTCCGGATGGAAATCGCCCCGGTTATATCCGCCGCGATTGAACCCGCCCCGGTTATCGCCACGGCCGTTATCGCCGCCGCGGTTGCCGGGATGGAAGTCCTGCCGTTGCTGGTCGTGCCCGGGCTGTGCGGAGGCCGGGGCGGTAAGCGGCAACGCCAGCGTGGCGGCGAGCGTCAGAGCGGCCGTGGAACGCAACATGTTTCGTCTCCTTCAGCGCGGCGTGCCCCAGCGAGGTTTCCGTTCGCCATCGCTAACGAACACCGGCTGGATTCCTCGTCCGGCCGCGCCATTCCCCGGTTCGGCGGGTCCGCCCGGGTGCGTGAGTAGCTAATCCGGAACTGGATCAAAATTGTGGCGTCCGTTCAGTGCCGCTGACCGCACACCGCCGCACCTGACGGTGTGTCGCTGCCTTCGTTCGGCCGTCGCTGCTATGGCACGGAACCCGGCTGGCTGGCCAGTATCTCGCGGATATCGTCCAAATGCTCCCGCCCCCAGTAGATGCCGCCGTCCACGACGAATGTCGGCACCCCGAACACGCCATCCGCCTCGGCGGATCGGGCGATCGCCCCGACTTGGGCCCGCAAGCCGTCCGCGGCGGCCGCGAACCCGGCGGGCGCCCCGGATTCGGCCAGAACACCGGCCAGCGCGTCCACGCTTTCAATATCCAGATTCCGCTTCCAGAACCGTTCGAACACAGTATCGTGATAACGCCGGAACACGGCGTCGCCTGCCTGTTGAGCGAACAGCATCCCTGCCGCGGCCAGCGTCGAGTCCCAGATTTTTTGCGTGCCGCGGATTGTCAGTCCGCGCCTGGCCGCCTGGCGTCGGCAATCCATGTAGCTATAGCGCACGCGGCGCCATTGGTGGGCGTTCCGCGCTTCCTCCAGTACCGTGCCGGCGTCATCAACCCGGGCGGAGCCGAGGTAGCTGGGTATGTCGAGGATGTAAGGGCGCCAGTCTAGGCGGACGGAAAAGTCCTGCTCCAGGGCGTAAGCCAGGTCTTTCGCCAAATAGGCGTAAGGGCTTTTATAGTCGGTATAAACCACGACGGTACGCATGTGTTTCCCCCTGTTTGCCGTCAGGAGAAAACACTGCGCCAGGATCGGCCCTGGTTGAAGCGGCTTAGCGGCCGGTCAGCAGCCGTTCCATCAACTGTTTCACCGTCGGGATGAAGCCGTTCGAATAGAAAGGATCGGTGCCGAACCGATAGGCGTTATGGCCGCTGAACATCAGGTTCCGCTCCAGCGCCGCCGCGTCGTCGCTGGTGTGGGCGATGTCCTGCAAGGTTTTCTGAATGCAGAAACTGCGCGGATCGGCGCGCTTGCCATTGTTGAAGTCCGGTTCGTGCTGCGACCAGTTGGAGAACCGGCAGGTGCTGAGGCAGCCCATGCAGTCGGTCTGATCCTGCAGGATTTCCGCTGCTTTGTCCGGTGTTACGAACACCAGCGTCGAGTCGGGCGTGCGCAACGCTTCCACGAAGCCCTGGCCTTCCCATTCCACAACGCGATTGCGGTCGGCGTTGGTCAGATAGACGATCCGCTTTCGGGGTCCGACGCCGTATTCGGCAACGTGTTCGCCGACGATCTCGGTGGTGTAGGCAACCTGCCGGTCGCTGCGTTCGCGCAGTTCCTGGATGAAACCGTTGTTCACGGCGCTGGAGTAGAAGCCGGTGGGGCTGAAGCGGTTCAGGAAAACGTCGCCTTCCTTCAGCGTCAGCAGCCGTTGCTTCCAGGCCTCGCCGATAGGGCTTTCTTTCGTCAGTAGCGGCCTTGTGCCGAACTGGAAGGCGACGGGCCCGAGTTCGGGATTGTCGATCCAGTTTTCCCAGTCTTCCAGGCACCAGACGCCGCCGGCCATTATGATCGGGGTTTGGGCCAGTCCGAACTCCCGCATCACCTTACGCAGCGCCATCACACGGGGGTAGGGGTCTTCCGGGCGAGTCGGGTCTTCGCCGTTTGACAGGCCGTTATGGCCACCCGCGAGCCAGGGGTCTTCATAGACCACGCCGCCCAGCAACTCCGCCGTCTTGGAATAGGCCCGTTTCCACAGCGCATTGAACGCCCGGGCGGATGAGATGATCGGGTAGTAATACACGCCGAACCGGGCGGCGATGTCGGACAGGCGATAGGGCATGCCGGCGCCGCACGTTATGCCATGGATCAGGCCCTTCGCCTGTTCCAGCATCTCAACCGCGATTCGCTCCGCGCCACCCATTTCCCACAGGATGTTGGCATGGATGCGACCCTTGCCCCCGGTAATCTCCCACGCTCGGCGGGCCTGGGTAACCGCGCCCTTTACAGCGTAGTCGATCAGTTCCTCGTGCCGCTCGCGCCGGGTGCGGCCTTTGTAGGTCTGCGGAATGCGGCGGCCGTCCGCGTCGAAGCTGTCGGCATTCACCGCGCTGAACGTCCCGACTCCCCCGGCCAGTGCCCAGTTTCCGGCGGAAATGCCGTTGGAAATGGCAACGCCCTTGCCGCCTTCAACCAGCGGCAGGACATCGACCCCGCCCATCCGTATCGCATTGATCGCTCGCATGGCCGCGTGCCCCTGGAAAGCCAAAAAAGGGTCCTTTTGACCCCGTGCTTCTTCTACCGCCGCTGCGGGGGGCCTACCGAGGTAACGCGCCCCCCACGACGGATTGAGTCCTTTTAACTGCCCGGCTGTTCGCCGTCGCCGGCATAACGCTCCCGGCGGCCACGTTCCGGACGGTCTTCGCGTTCCGGACGATCGCCTCCACGGGCCGGCTTGGCGCCAACCTGTTCGGTAATATCGGCGCCGGTCGCCTGATCGACGACGCGCATCGACAGCTTAACCTTGCCGCGATCGTCGAACCCGATGACCTTGACCTTCACGGCATCGCCCTGGTTGACCACATCGGTGGTCTTGCCAACGCGGCCCTGGGTCAGCTCAGAAATATGAACCAACCCGTCCTTGGAGCCGAGGAAGTTTACGAACGCGCCGAAATCGGCGGTCTTCACGACCTTACCGTTGTAGATCACGCCGATCTCCGGCTCCGCCACGATGCCGCGGATCCAATCGATCGCCTTCTGCGCCTGATCCTGATCGACAGCGGCGATCTTGATCGTGCCATCGTCGTCGATGTCGATCTTGCACTTGGTCTGCTCGACGATCTCCCGGATCACCTTGCCGCCGGTGCCGATGACTTCGCGGATCTTTTCCTTCGGCACGTTGATGATGGTGATGCGCGGGGCGGTCTGCGCGACATCGCCGCGTGCGCCGGTCAGCGCCTTGGCCATCTCGCCCAGGATGTGCATGCGGCCGTCCTTGGCCTGCTCCAGCGCGGTCTGCATGATGTCGAACGTGATGGAGGTGATCTTGATGTCCATCTGCAGGCTGGTCACGCCCGCTTCGGTCCCGGCCACCTTGAAGTCCATGTCGCCGAGGTGATCTTCGTCACCCAGGATATCGGACAGCACGGCGAAGCCCTTCTCCTCCTTGATCAGGCCCATGGCGATACCCGCTACCGGCCGCTTCAGCGGAACGCCCGCATCCATCAGCGCCAACGACGTTCCGCATACCGTCGCCATCGAGGACGAGCCGTTGGATTCGGTGATCTCGGACACCACGCGCATCGTGTACGGGAACTTGTCCTTGTTTGGCAGCAGCGGGTGAATGGCGCGCCATGCCAGCTTGCCATGGCCGATTTCGCGACGGCCCGGGGAGCCCATGCGGCCAGCTTCGCCCACCGAATACGGAGGGAAGTTGTAGTGCAGCATAAAGTTCTCGCGGTATTCGCCCAGCAGCGAGTCAACCACCTGTTCGTCCTGGCCGGTGCCCAGGGTCGCCACGCAGAACGCCTGCGTTTCGCCACGGGTGAACAGCGCGGAGCCATGCGCCCGCGGCAGGATGCCGACCTCGGCGATGATCGGACGAACCGTGCGGGTGTCGCGGCCGTCGATGCGGATGCCGGTGTCGAGGATCGAGTTGCGGACGATGTCGGCTTCCAGATCGTGGAACAGACCCTTGGCCTTGTCCGCGTCCAGCCCTTCGGCGGTCAACGCGGCGGCGGCGGCCTTCTTCGCGGCGCCCACTTTCTCATACCGCGCCTGCTTCACTTTTTCTTGATAGGCTTCAGTCAGGCTGGCGCGGCCCAGCGCGTTCACTCGGGCGGCCAGAACCTTCTCTTCCTCGGACTTTTCCGGCAGCGCCCAAGGTTCCTTGGCAGCGTGTTCGGCAAGTTCGATGATCGCGTTGATCACCGGCTGGAAACCGGAATGACCGAACTTCACCGCACCCAGCATGACCTCTTCCGACAGCTCCCGCGCTTCGGATTCGACCATCAGCACGCCTTCCGAAGTGCCGGCCAGAACCAGCTCAAGCTCGCTGGTCTTCATCTGTTCAACGGTCGGGTTCAGGATGTAGGCCCCATTCTCGAATCCGACCCGTGCGGCCGCGATCGGGCCGAAGAACGGGATGCCCGACAGCGTCAGCGCGGCGGAGCAGCCGATCATCGCGACCACATCGGGGTCGTTTTCGTTGTCGTAGCTCAGGACCGTGGCGACGATCTGCACTTCGTTCCGGAAGCCTTCCGGGAACAGCGGGCGAATCGGGCGGTCGATCAGACGGCTCTTGAGCGTTTCCGCCTCGCTGGGCCGGCCTTCGCGCTTGAAAAATCCGCCCGGAATCTTACCGGCGGCGAACGCTTTTTCCTGGTAGTTGACGGTCAGCGGAAAGAAATCCTGGCCCGGCTTCGCGGTCTTTACGCCCACGGCGGTGCAGAGGATGATGGTCTCCCCATAGGAGATCATCACCGCGCCATCGGCCTGACGCGCTATCTTGCCGGTTTCCAGGACCAGCTTGCGCCCGCCCCATTCGAGTTCCTTGCGGAAATAATTGAACATTCAGTCGTCCTTTAGATGCGCGGGATCGGCGGACAACCAGACGGCTTCCTCGGGACGGTCCCTGTTGAGGGCGGGTGGCGGCGTCTCGGGTAACACGGAGCGCGTGCTGCGTGCCGTTGGAAGGGTCGCAGCCGCGGCCATGTGGCCGGAAACGCCGTTGCTGGTCCCGCGCCTTTCGGGGCGTGCCGGATCGGCAGTCCTTCTGTCCACCGCGTGTCCGCGGGGTTGCCAGGGGAATACCCGCCCCCGTTCAGGTCGTCTTTAGAGTCAGCGCGTTGGAAATAGGGATCATTCCCACCGCTGGCTAGCTTTATTGTGAGGTCGGCCAAACCCGCTGTCATACCGACGCTTGGTCCAGCCATTCGCGCCCCGTCCGTTGAAGCGCGGATGGCCGGAACAAGTCCGGCCATGACGGCGAGAAAGTCTGCGTTAGCGGCGCAGGCCCAGCTTCCCGATCAAGGTCTGATAGCGGGTTGCGTTCTTCTTCTTCAGGTAGTCCAGAAGGCGGCGGCGGCGCCCGACCAGCATCAGCAGGCCGCGGCGCGAATGGAAGTCCTTCGCGTGGATCTTCAGATGTTCGGTCAGGCTGTTGATGCGTTCGGAAATCAGGGCGACCTGAACTTCCGGGCTGCCGGTATCGTTTTCGCCGGTCTTGTACTCGGTGATGATCGCCGAGCGAACTTCGGGTGACTGCGACATCGTGTATCTCCTGGGGTATGAGTGGACAGGACGCGTGCGGGGTTCAAAGAACCCGTTCGGGCTTCAGCGTGCCGTCTTCGAGACGACACAACCCGATCACGCGGCCCCCCGCCATCGCACGGGCCAACCCACCATTAGGATCGGCCGACGCCGGAATCCGGCCCATCAGCGCGACCAGACTGATTGGCTGGCCGTGTCTCAGGTCGGCGGCCTCCTGCTCGGTCAAGGCCAGCGCCGGGATGTCGGCCAGCGCGGTCGCGACCGGAAGCAAAAGGTCCGGGGAAGCCGGCGTCTCATCGTCCGGTTCGCGCAGTTTGTCCAGCGGAATCGCGTGATGTTCCAGGAACGGGCCCACCCGTAGCCGCCGCAGCGCCGCGATATGCCCCACGGTTCCGCACGCCTTCGCCAGATCGCGGGCCAGACTGCGCATATAGACGCCCTTGCCGGACGCGACCTCGAACACCGCCGTATCGGCATCGGGGCGGGCGATCAGCTCGAACCGGTCCACCCGGGCGGGGCGGGCTTCCAGCACGGGCGGACGACCCTCGCGGGCCATGTCATAAGCGCGCTCGCCCGCGACCTTGATGGCGGAAAACACCGGCGGCACCTGCATGATGGCGCCGCGGAAAGCGGGCAGGGCGGCCTGGATCGCGGCGTCGTCCGGGCGGACGTCGCTGGTTTCCGTCACCTCTCCGTCGGAGTCGTCGCTGTCGCGGGCTTCGCCGAATTTCAGGGTGAAGTGATACAGCTTGGTGCCGTCCATGACGTAAGGCACGGTCTTGGTGGCGGCGCCGAACGCAACGGGCAGCAGGCCAGTCGCAAGCGGGTCCAGCGTGCCGCCGTGGCCGGCTTTCTGGGCGTCGAAGATGCGTTTGACGCGGTTGACCACATCGGTGCTGGTCACCCCGGCCGGCTTGTCGATGATCAGCCACCCGTCGAGCGGGCGGCCGCGAGGTTTGCGGCGGGACA
>JAKBCJ010000138.1 GCA_021807975.1 Pseudomonadota bacterium
GGGCGGCGGCGTCGCGGATCGCGCCCTGGATCAGCCGGCGCGGAATGCGGTACCGCGGAATCAGGTTCACGTCGGTGCCACGGGCCGTCATCACCACTGGCAGGCCGAAATGCCGGCCCAGCCAGGTGGCGGCAACGCCGTCGGGGTAGATGTAATGGGCATCGATCGCATCGAAACGATGGCCTTCACGCAGCAGCGCCGCGACTTGCGGCACCATCGCCCGATACAGCAGCCAGGGCGCCACCGACATGCCCACCTTGGGGATCACCTTGTAGCGCGGATGGCGGATGTCGATGCCGTGCCGGGTCTCCTTCAGTGGCGCCCGGGCGTTGACCGCCCAGTCGCCGAACCTGTCGGATCGGGACGGGAACCACGGCACCGGCGCCAGGACCAGGCTTGTCGCCTGACCGCTGGCCAACAGGTGCCGTAGCCGGTTTTCCACGAAAATTCCCTGATTTGGCCTGGCCGCGTGAGGAAACAGCGTGGAAAATGTCAGCAGGCGGAGCACGTCCATCGGGGTGGCTGGTTTGGATCAGCCGCCCTTCGGCATTGTATCCAGCAGCTTTTTGGCCAAGTCCTTTTCCTTGAAGGATGCCTTGTTGGCGACGACAGCCTCCAGCACCTTCTTGGCACCGTCCTTGTCGCCCGACCCGTTCAGCGCGACCCCGTAGTGGTAGAGGATTCGTGGATCGCCGCCGTCGGTGCCGTCGCCGGTCGCCTGACGCAACAGCACGGCACCGTTTTTCGGGTCGCCGCCCGTGGTAAGAATCCAGCCCAGGGTATCCGCGGTCTGGGCGCTGGGTGCAAGGATATACGCCTGCCGGGCGAGACCCTGGGCCTCGGCATCCTTGCCCTGCTGTTGGTAGACCCAGGCCAGATTGTTCAGGGCGACGGCATTATGCGGCTTCAGCTTCAGCAGCGCTTGCAGATACTTCGCCGCGGCATCCATTTTCCCGGTCGCGATATTGATCTCCGCCGCCTGCTCGGTTGCCACCATGTCATCGGGGTGTTTGGCCAGCCAATCCACCAGCAGTTTGTTGGCATCGTCGGCTTTGCCGGAACGCAGCAGGGCGCCTGCGAGACGGGTTGTGAGCAGGCTGGACGGATTGGTTGCGTTTGCTTCGGTGAAAGCCGTGACGGCGTCCGCCGGACGGTTGGCAGCCAGGAAGATGTCGCCTTTCAACGCCCTGATTTCGGTGAAATCGCGATCCTCCGACTGCAGGCGTTCGGCAGTGGCCAGCGCGGCATCCATGCCGGTCGATTTCAGATCGACCATCACGTAATCCTGGTAGAGTTGGTAATTCCGCGGATTGGCGGCAATGCCGGCGGTGATGACGTTGCGGGCGCTTTCGAACTCGCCTGCGTCGATCAGCAAGGCGACGAGCTGACGGCGGGCGCCTACGATCCGGGGATCGGCCTTCAGAATTTCAGAATAGGTTTCCCGTGCGTCCTTCTTCAAACCCAAAGCAAGATCGGCAGCGGCCCGCAGGCTGAGAATATCCGCCGACGAGGCATTGATGCCCTTTTCCGCCGCGACGAGATCCAGGGCCTTTTGCGCGAAGCCCTGGCGAATATAGAGATTGCCCAGGGTGACGGTGATCCGGGCCTGGTCGGGGTCCGCGCGATGGGCACGTTCCAGCACCGTTGCAGCGTCGGCCAGTTTGTTCGCAGCCATATCGGCGCCGACGGCCATGGTCAGCGCCGGTTCGGCGGTTGGCTGCTTGGCGAGGACGTCCGCCAGAATGGTCTTGGCGGCATCGGTGTCGCCCATCATCGTATCGACCCGGGCAAGGTTGACCTTTGCCGGAATGAAGTCGGGGTATTTTTGAACCAGATCGGCGAAGATTTTCCGCGCGCCGGCAAAGTCGATCTCAGCCAGCTTGAACAAACCATCCAGGTTCCCGACGACGTCCGTGTCGCCCTGAGCGGCGCGGATCTTCGCCAGCGCATCGCCGGCCTTCTTGGAATCGCCCGTGGCCAGCGCGGCGAAGAACAGTGCCTCGCTGACGGCGGGGACCTTTGGGGCCAGTTGCAGCGTGTGTTCCAGGTCTCCAACGGCGGTATCGACGTCGCCCATGCCCATGCGTACCGATGCCAGCCGCGTTTGCACACCGACATCGTTCGGCGCCATGGTTTCGGCTTTTTGGAACGATGTGACGGCTTTGTCCCCCTGGCCGGTCGCGGCGTATGCCCGGCCGAGGAGGTCGTACGTTTCGGCGTCGCCCTTGCCGGATTCGGCCACCTTGGCGAGGGTATCGATGACCTGATCCGGCCGCTTCTTGGCGAACTGAATGCGGGCCAGCACCTTATAAGCGGCGAGGTCGTTCGGCGCGCGGCCCAGATATTTGCGGGCGGCGTCCTCGGCCTGCTCAAACTGACCCAGTTGTTCCTTGATCACGGCCTGAAGATAGTATGCGCGCTGGATGCGGCTCAGGAAGGCGGATATCCGTTCCAGGTCGGCATCCGCGGCTTTATAGTTGCGCGATTGCGCTTCCATCACGGCCTGAAGGTAGATGGCCTGGACGTTGCCGGGCGTTCCTTTCAGCACCATGTCGATGTCGGATTTGGCAGCGTCGTTCTTTCCGACGGATAGCTCCAGACTGGCGCGGTCAAGCCGGGCCTGCATGATACTGGGCTGGTCGGTGATCAGTTCGTCCAGCACGGCGATGGCGCCGGGTATGTCGTTTTTCAGGCGAAGCAACTGGGCTTTCGCCAGCAGTGCTTCCGACGATTTTGGCTGTGCGGCGATGGCGCGGTCGATCTTTTGCTGCGCTCCCGCCAGGTCGCCGCGCGCAACCGCCAGCCGTGCATCAGCCAGCAGCGGCTCCGTCGCGTTTGGTGCCACCTGCTCGGCTTCCGCGAACGATTTCTGCGCGTCCTCGGGCCGCTTCAGGCCGATCTCGGCATAGCCCCGGGCAACCAGGATGGACGCATCCAACAACGGATCCTTGCCCTCGGGTTTCAGCTTCTCCAGCACCTGGTCGAATTTGTTCTGGGCCAGCAGCGCCTGCGACAGCAGCGGGACTGTCTGATGCGGATCGAAGCCGCGATCACGGGCGGCCTGGGCCTCCCGCTCCGAAGCGACCGGGTCCCCTAGTTCGAATGCCACCCGGCCAAGCCAGTAGTGGGCCTCGGCGTTCTGCGGATCGTTTCTGATGGCATTGCGCAGGTCGATCTGGGCGGACCTAAGGTCGCCCTTGCGCAAGGCTGTCTTGGCGGAGGCAAGATAATCGGCGGCATGAGCGGCAATCGGGTACGCACCGAGCCACGCCCCCATGATAATCCAGCCGAGAGACTTGTACCGCATCGGGTTCACCCTTGTTCGTTCTGCAATGTCGTTTCCGCGGCGGCTTCGGCCGCCTTGGCAGCCTCGGTCGCGAATCCGTGAGATTCCATCAGTCCATATAATGTTGGGCGGCTGACGCCCAGCATGCGTGCGGCCGCGGACAGGATCCCGTTGCTGCGCATCAGCGCTTCCTGGAGGACATCGCGTTCCGCCCGCAGCCGCGCCGCCCGCAGGTCGAGGTCCGGGATTTCGGCACTCGGTGGTGCAAGTTCCAGGTCGGAGGCGTCGATGGTCCGCCGTTCGGCCATGACGACGGCGCGCTTCAGCCGGTTTTCCAGTTCGCGGACATTGCCCGGCCACTCGTGGCCGTTCATCGCGGCGATCGCGGTTTCGCTGAAGCCGCGAATGCCGCGGCCGAATTCCTGATTGAAGCGGTTAAGAAAGAAATTCGCCAGCAGTACGATGTCGGTGCCCCGGTCGCGCAGGGGTGGAATACGGATGGTGAAGGCGTTCATCCGGTAGAACAGATCGCTCCGGAAGCTCCCTTGGGCGATTTTTTCATCCAGATTGGCGTTGGTGGCGGAAACCACACGGACATCGACCTGGATTTTCTGCCGGCCGCCGATCCGTTCGACGATCTGGTCCTGCAGGAAGCGCAGCAGCTTGACCTGCAATGGATGCGGCAGGTCGCCGACTTCGTCCAGGAACAGCGTGCCTTTATGCGCCATCTCGATCTTGCCGATGGTTTGCTTCACCGCGCCGGTGAACGCGCCGCGTTCGTGGCCGAACAACTCGCTTTCCAGCAAATTCTCCGGGATCGCGCCGCAATTAATGGCGACGAAAGGCTGCTTGGCGCGCGGCCCCAGGTCATGGACAGCTTTTGCAAGTGCCTCCTTGCCGGTGCCGCTTTCGCCCAGCAGCAGAACGGGCACGTTGGTCGTCGCGATCTTTTCGATATCGCGGCAGACCTTCAGCATTCCGGCGCTGCTGGTGACGATGCGCTCGATCGGGGAGCGCCCGGGCACGTTGGCGAGGCGACGATTTTCCTCCTCCAGGTGGTGCAGGTTCAGGCCTCGTTCGATGATGGTGCGCAATACGTCGATTTCGACTGGCTTTTCGCAAAAGTCGTATGCGCCCAGGGCGATGGCCCGCAGAGCGTTCTTACGCTCCCCGTTGCCGGTGACGACGATGATTTTGGTTTGCGGCGCGATGCGCAGTACCTCGGTCAGGGTGGCGAACCCTTCGCTGACGCCGTCCGGGTCCGGAGGGAGGCCCAGATCCATGATCGCGACTGGTGGATTTTCCCGTCGAACCAGTGCGACTGCCTGCTGGCGCGCATGGGCCATCAGAATGTCGCAGGCCGGAAATGCCCATCGGTACTGGGAACACAAGCCGTCGTCATCCTCGACGATCAGCAATTTGGGTTTAGACATGATCGGCCTGCCTAGGATTCAGCCGATTTCGGTTCGGCGATGTCGGTCCGAACCGAGGGAAGAATAATGCGCATGGTCGTGCCGGTGTCGGGCTTGCTCATCACCAGAAGGTCGCCGCCGGCATCGCGCAGCAATTCCCGAGCCTGATAGGCGCCGATGCCGTGACCACCGTCCTTGGTGGAGCGCAGCGGGCGAAACAACTCGTCGCGAATGAATTCGGCGGCCATGCCCGGTCCTTTGTCGGCGATATCGATAACCACGCCATGCGATTCCACCCGCAGTTCGATTTCCACCTCTGTATCCGCATTCGAGGCATCGATAGCATTGTTCAGCAAATGGGTGACAACGGTATCGAAAGAGTCGGGGTCGATCGCGGCACCGGCGCTGCCGCCGTGGTTACGCACGACGATGTCTCGCCGATGCGTGATCCTTGCGGCTTCCACGATGCCTCCGAGGCGTTCGGCCGGCGTGATCAGGCCGGCATCGCGTTCCTGCCGTTCGGCCTGGAGGCGTGACAGCAGGCGGGTTATCTTGCCGACCGAAGCCCGCACCGTGGCCAGCATGTCGCGTTGGAATTCCGGGTTGTCGGCATAAACCTCGGCGTTGGTCAGAAGCATTGAGAGCTGCCCGGACACGTTCTTGATGTCGTGGATGACGAAGGCGAAGCGCTGACTGTATTCCCGCAGTTCCCGGGTTTGCGTCAGGACTTGCATCGCCCGTTGTTCCGCCACGCGGCTCGCAATTTCACGGCCAACCACTCGTAGCAGGTCGAACGCCTCGCGGTCCAGTTTGAATTGAGCCCTGGATTTGGCGAGCACGACGAATCCGATGAGGTCGCCGAAATGGTTCAGTGGCAGGACGAGCCAGCAGCGTGCGAGGTCGGTGAACCAACCGTCGGCGCCGGCATGTTCATCGAGTTGGACGATCCAGTCGCCGTCGCGGAACAATGCGACGATGGGGTGGCCGGGCGGAACCGGGGCTGTCACCGCGGGCATGTTCCAGGAGCCGGCCCACTGGAACGCGACATCGCGCGGCGGTCGGACGAACAGCGCGCCCGCGGGGCTGTCCACAACCTCCGCCGCCGCGCGGATCGCCCGCTTATGCAGGGCGACGAAGGCATCGGCCGCGGTCAGCGAGTCGATGCAGCGCATCCATTCCTTACGGTAATCGTAACGGCTGCTGAAGAAGTTATCGACCACCAGGGCGCGTATGCGCGAACGCGCGGAGCCCGAAGTCAGGATCACGGCGATGGTCAGGATGGTGCCGAAGATCATGGATGTCTCGGCGACCTGGCCCCATTCCGATCCGCCGCGCCGGAACACCTCGCCGATCAGGGCGATGGCAAGCAGCAAAATGCCGCTGGCGATCAAGGTGAAGCTGTGAAACACCACGTCGCGGGAAACATGGATATCCACCGCCCAGCGGCGGTTCCGAACGGCCGCGACGGCGATCAGGGGCGCGGCGAGGATAACCGCCGGGGCCCGGCCTTCCAACAATGCGAAGGACAATTTGTGAAACAGCATGGCGTCGGCGTACAGGAGCAGGTCGTACAGAAAAATTCCCCCTAAAGCGACGCAAAGCAGGTTGATGTTCCACCGTGATTCGGGCGGCGTGTTGAAATACAGATTCTCCAGCAGAAGCAGGTTACAAACCGCGAAACCAAGCCGGGCAGCGGTATTGAGGGATTGGAAGCCGGAGGTGCCGGGGGCGGCGAAGAAGTCCACCAACGGAGTGCCGATCAGCATCAGCAGGGCCAGAAGCCCCATGGTCTTGAACGCCGCCCTCAGTTGCTCATTCGCGGCGGCGGACCGGCGGTAAAGGTGCAATATGAAACTATACCACGCGGCGGAGCGGGCGACCTCCATCCAGACGCCCATGCGTCCGATCGGAAATTGCCACGCGGCCACGTATGTGGCGGCCCAGGCGGCCGTGGCCGCGCAGGCGAAAGCCAGCCAGGCGCCGGTGCGGCTGATCGGCTGGCGGCCGAGGATCAGGGCTGTCAACATGCCGTAAGTCAGCGCGCAGACGCCATGCAATAAGACGATCGCGGGAATATGCGGTGTCATGATCCGTTGTATGCCAATGCGCGACAGCCAACCGTTGTTTGTCCGACGCTGATGGGCAATCGCATCGTCTGGCTGTCAGGTCCAGGAAAATCCGTTCCGCGGAATGCGTCTGTCAGCGCGCGCCTTCCCGGAACAATTCGGCCCAGCCGCTGGAATGCGGGATGACCGCATCCATTGTGAAGGACTGGTTCTTCGCATAATACAGGTCGTAGGACAGCCCGTCGCGCGCATCCCCGGCCGAAACGCCATAGGGGATTTTCATCTGAACCCACTGCGGATTGCTGCCCGCTTCGGCGTCCGCGGCCACGCAGCGGAATTGGTAGAGTACAAAGGTCTTGCCGAACCGGACGCCACGAACCTGGCTTTAGAAAACCGGGCGGGGGAGCGGCTTTAGCCGTGTTGGCAGCGGCGCCGTTTGGTGCCTGCCTGGACCCGTTTTGATGTTTGATCGTTGCAAATGCCACGGCGCGCGTCGGAGATTTCCGGAAATGAGAGATATGGATATAAATTAAAATACGTTGAGTGAAAAATTGCTAATGTTAGACATAAACGATCCATCAATGATGCGGATTTTGATCCTGGAATGTAACCCGGGGCTGTAATCCGAAAAAACTTACCCTCATTTGATGCGGGGCGCACCTGCGCGTTGAACCGCCCTCAATGCGATGTTATATCGCCATCACGACACAGTGAGGGCGTTAAAGGCGTGTAGCTCATTGGCAGAGCGCTGCCCGAACACGGCAGAGGAGGGGGTTCGATTCCTTTCGCGCCTACCATCGCGATTACCTCGCCGCCGCTGTTTTCGCTTGCATGCGGAACAAGCCGCGCGGTCTATATCTTTCCGCATTCCGATCTGCCGTGTTTGTTTTGTCCATCCAGAGGTTGACGTGATCCAAGATTGGTTTGACCAGACGCGATCCGATATTGTTGCCTTGGCCAAACGTCGTGCCATCACCCGGGCCGGACGCCGGTCGGTGTGCGCGATCGCCCTGATTTTGGCACTGTCCGGCTGCGGTGACGGCGGTTTGTTCGGCGGTCAGTCCGAACCCCCGGTGGTTGAAAAATCGGCCGTCAAGGCGCCCGATGAGTACGTCATCGGGTCGGGCGATTCGCTGAGCATCTTCGTTTACCGCAACCCGGATCTCAGCGAGGGAGGGGTCGCGGTTCGTCCGGACGGACGCATTTCCACGCCATTGATCGAGGATATCGTCGCCGCCGGCAAAACCCCCACCCAACTGGCGCGCGAGATCGAGCAGCGGCTGACGAAATATATCCAGGACCCGAACGTCACCGTCATCGTGCGCGGCTTTATCGGTCCGTCCGACCGGCAGGTTCGGGTGATCGGCGAAGCGACCGATCCGATCGCGATCCCATACCGCGATCACATGACCTTGCTGGACGTGATGATCGCAACGCATGGCTTGACCAAGTACGCCGCCGGCAACCGGGCGGTGATCGTGCGTGTGGATCCCAATGGGCATCAGCAAACGATCAAGGTGCGCCTCAGCAGCCTGATCAAGGACGGCGACATCTCCCAAAACATCGAAATGAGCCCGGGCGACACTCTGATCGTCCCGCAATCCTGGTTCTGAGGAACAGCCAGACATGGACTCCCTGCGTGTCATGCTTGCTCAATACCTGCGCGCGGCCTGGCGGCGGCGGTGGATGGGCGTGATCGTCGCTTGGATGGTGTGCGGTGTGGGCTGGGCTGCGGTTTATACGATCCCGAACACCTATGAATCAGGCGCCCGCCTGTTCGTCGATGCCGATGCGGTGCTGACCCCGCTGCTGCGTGGCCTGGCCGCGGACTCGGCGCCGACGACGCAGTTGGAAATCCTGCAGCGCACGTTGCTCAGCCGGCCTAACCTGGAAAAGCTCGTCTCTAAGACCGATCTCGATCTGACGCTGAACGGGCCGTCGGATCGCGAACGTCTGCTGACCCGTCTGGCGGCCGACATCAAGGTCAATCCGCAGACCAAAAACCTGTTCACCATCACCTATCGCGACAAAAGCCCCAAACTGGCGCATGATGTGGTCCAAACGCTGCTGACGATCTTCGTCGAAAGCGCCACCGGCGGCTCCCGCTCCGACATGGAAAATGCACGCCGCTTCCTGGAGCGGCAGATTCAGTCGTATGAGCAGCAGCTTCGCGCCGCCGAAAAGCGCCGCGCGGACTTCCGTGCGCGATATATCGAAATTCTGCCAGCCGACAACAACCCGAATGTTCCGGCGCTGGAAAACGCGCGCATTCAGGCGTCCGCCCTCGAAGGCAAGCTCCAGGATGCACTCATCTCCCGCGATGCGTTGAAGCAAGAGGTCGAGAACACCCCGCCCATGCTGGTGGTGGAAAGTGGCGGACCCAACGGACTGGGACTGGGTGGCGGTCCGGCGGGACGCAGCCGGCTGCAGGAAGCCGAGGACCAGCTTAATATGCTGCTGTTGAAGGATACCGAACAGCATCCCGATGTGATCGCGCAGCGGAAGCTGATCGAGGCCCTGAAGAATGAGCCGCATCCGGCCGCCGCCGCGACCGCCGCCCCGAACGCCGCGACCGCCCGGGACAATGCTGCGAATACGATCAAGCGATCGGTTCCCAATCAGGTTTATGACCAGTTGAAGGTGAAACTGATCGAGGCCGATACCAACATCATTTCGTTGCAACGCCAGCGCGACGACGCGGTCCGCTATCGCGAGCGGCTCGAGAAGGTGCAGCGCGAGCAACCCGGCCTGATCGCCGAATATCAAAACATGGATCGCGATTACAGCGTGCTCCGCAAGAACTACGAAGAGCTGCTCGGGCGCTTGCAGTCCGCGAATATCGCCCAAGCGGCCGACACCCAGGCCGATAAGGTGAAGCTGCAGATCATCGATCCGCCGGAAATTCCGCGCCTGCCTGTTGCCCCGAACCGCATGCTGTTGGTGACGGGCGTGCTGCTGGGTGGCCTGGCTACCGGCGTGGGTCTGACAATCCTGTTCGGGCAGCTCGACCGGTCGTTCTCCACAGTGGATGAGCTTCGTAATCTCGGGCTACCGGTACTGGGCGGGATTTCGGTTCTGGGCCTGATACCGTTCCGCCAACGGTTGATGGCGGTCATGCGCTTCGGTTCGGCCGTCGCGGTGCTGGTGGGTGTTTACGGCGGCCTCATGCTTCATATCCTTCGTTCGGCGGCCTTAATCTAATTATGACAGACTCGATCCGACCCGCCGGAGCTGGCGCTTAATGTTGATCCCGAAGGCCTCCCATTTGGTCGAACGTGTCGCGGAGCGTTTGCTGCGTTCGGGCGCGCTTGAAGACTCCGCCGCGCAGTTGCTGGTTCAACCTGGCTCTCCACCAGTGCCGGAACCGGCTGCTGATGCCGCTTCACCGAAATCCGCGCAAACCCAGCGGTCATCGCTGTTTGCGCCACCACCGCCTTCCGCGGCCGCCACGACACAAATCCCGGTTGCGTCCGGGAATGCCAATGGCCAGGCGCCGGCCGCAGGCGTCCTGCCGTCCCCCACGGTCTTGCGGCAGGCCCGCGTTCTGGGGCAGCCCGCCGACGCGGCAGGGAGCCCGGCCGCGGTTCTGGAGCGTTCGTCAGAGTTCGTGCCGCCCGAGATCCCGGTTACACCGCGCGCGTTCCCGGGGGATCCGGCGTCCACCCTGGTGCAAGGCCCGTCGTCGGTCGATGCCCTGTC
>JAKBCJ010000139.1 GCA_021807975.1 Pseudomonadota bacterium
TGATCGCGGCTTGCTTGTGGTGGCGGACGAGGCAACGATGAATATCGATCAGGAGCAGATGATACAATCATGGGTGTTCGACATCCTGTAAAACAGCACGCCGATCTCGATCTCCACCATGCCGACGCCTTCGGATCAGGATTATATCAAGATCGGTGGCCAGTTCGGGCCGCATAACCTGCATGAGAACCGGCCGGGATCGTTCCGGTCTTCGACCACGATCTTTGCCACCTGGCAGAGCGCGGGGGTGCGGGTGTTCGATATCGCCGATCCGTACCGGCCTGAGGAAATCGGTTACTTCGTGCCGCCGCGGCCGACGCATTGGATGGAGCCGATGCGCGGGCGGGCGAAGGTGCGTCACACAGCGGATATCTTCGTCGCGGAGGATGGGTTGATGTACGTCACCGATTACGACGCCGGACTGTACATCCTTCAATGGAACGGGGCGTAGATAAAAAGCCGAGGAGGGAGCGATGAAAATCGGATTTATCGGGCTGGGCATGATGGGTGCCGGGATGGCGTCCAACCTGCAAAAGGCCGGTCATGAGTTGGTTGTCCACGACCTGACCCGGCAGGCGGCGTCCAGGCACCTGAACGATGGCGCCGCCTGGGCCGACTCCCCGCGCGCCGTGGCACAGGCATGCGACATCGTCTTCACCTCGCTGCCGACCCCGGCGGACGTGCAACGGGTCGGCACAGGTCCCGATGGGTTGATCGAGGGTTTTCGCCCCGGCGCCGCGTGGTTCGATCTGTCCACCAACGCGGTGGATGTCGTGCGGTCGTTGCACAGCCTGTTCGCCGAGAAGGGGATCGACGTGCTGGACGCCCCGGTCAGCGGCGGCCCCAAGGGTGCCAACAGCGGCCGTCTGGCGATCTGGGTCGGCGGCGAAAAAGCGGTGTTCGATCGTTACCTGCCCGTGCTGGAGGCGATGGGCGACCAAGCCGCCTATATCGGCCCGATCGGCGCCGGGTCCATCGCCAAGCTGGTCCATAATGCCACCTCGGCGGCTGTGAATGTGGTACTGTCGGAGGTGTTCACCCTGGGCATAAAGGCCGGTGTCGAGCCGCTGGCGCTGTTCCAGGCGGTGCGCCAGGGCGCGACCGGACGCGCCCGCGTGTTCGATCGTCTGGCGGATCATTTCCTCACCGGCAGCTATGACCCGGCGGACTTCGCCTTGCGGCTGCTCCACAAGGACGTCAGCCTGGCGTGCCAGCTTGCGCGCGATGTTCAGGTGCCGATGCGCCTGACCAACATGGCGCTGATGGAACTGACCGAGGGGCTGAACCGCGGCTGGGGCGCGCGCGATTCCCGCGTGGCGGCCTTGTTGCAACAGGAACGCGCCGGCATCCCCCCGATCGCCGTGCCGCCGGGCGAGATCAAGGCGGTGTTCGACGCCGATCAGAAGTAAAAAACATTATCCTCAACAAAGGAAACAGACCATGCAACTTGGTGCCCTGATACCGCAGAACGCGACTGGCGGAAGCCCCGCCGCGGTGCGCGACTATGCCCTGACCCTGGAGGGTATGGGCTACGACTTCCTGGAAGTGCCCGACCACGTTCTGGGCAGCAAGCCCGCCACGGATGATCCCCGGGCCTCGGTGGCGGATGCATTGTATCATGATCCGTTCGTGCTGATCGGCTTTCTGGCGGCGGCCACGACCAAGTTGAACTTTTCAACTGGCGTGCTGATCGTCGCCCAGCGCCAGACTGCGTTGGTCGCGAAACAAGCCGCCTGCGTGGATGTGCTGTCGGGCAGCCGCTTCCGGCTTGGCATCGGCGTCGGCTGGAACCCGGTCGAGTTCACCGGCTTGAACGAAAACTTCCACAACCGCGGCCGCCGTTCGGAAGAGCAGGCCCGGGTCATGCAGGCGCTTTGGGCGAACCAGTACGTCGATTTCAAGGGCAAGTACCACACTATCGAGGACGCCGGCATCAACCCGCGCCCGGCTTCTGGTAAGGTGCCGCTGTGGTATGGCGGTCACCACGAACACACCCTGCCGCGGATCGCCAAATGGGGCGACGGCTGGATGCCCAACGCCTATCCGCCGGATCAATCCGCATTGGACGTGTTCGCCGAACTCCGCCGCCTGACGGAGAAAGAAGGCCGCGATCCGGCCAGCGTCGGGATCGAGGTCTGGACGTCGTGCGGGCAGGGCACCGAAGCCGATTGGCGCAAGGAGGCGCTGTTCTGGAAGCAGGCCGGTGCGACCCATCTGTGCCTGACCACCACATTCAACCGCCGCCATCACCACGCGATCCTGAGCCCGAACATGGCGGATCATCTGGCGGCGGCGAAGCGTTACCGGGACGCGGTGGGCGACATTCTTTAACGGAGCAAATGAAGCAGTCAGCGGGTTGATCCCGGTGCCGGTTTCGGCACCGGGCCGGGAGAAAGCGGCAATCAGGGTCTGTCAGCGCCCCGGCCGGACCCGCCGCCGGGTTACGGCCGTCCACATCGGCGATTCGGCTGCAAACCGCATCAGAATACCCGCCAGAATCGCCGCGAACCACCACCAGATCAGTTCGCGGCCAATCCAGAATGCCCAGGTGGGCAGCGAACCGCCGTCGGCGGGGCTGCGAAATCGGTCGTTCAGCCACTGCATCGGGATCGGAAACCACATCAGAAACAACGCCGCGGCAACGGCCCGGCGGCAGGTCCGCGCCAGTGCGCCCCCGGGTGAGGACCGAACCAACGCCACCAGTCCGGGAATGATCAGCAGCATATGAATCTGCCGGTAGCCCGAATTACGGCCAATAATGAAACAACCGAACACAAGCGCGGCTCCCGCCACCAAGGCCAGCCGCTCCCTTTCCGTCAGGCGATCCAGCGCGACGCGCAAATCCGACCGGCCGGCAAGGCGGCTGCCGCCCCGCATGGGAAACCAGAATAACAGCGCCACAAAAATCCCGGTAACGAGAAAACGGCTGTCCGCCAACTGACCCGCAACCGGACTGTCAATACCAAACGACGTGAATATATACCGCAAAAGCGAACCAAAACCGAGCGGGAGCTGGACTGCACCGGATGCGGTAAAGATCGACGGTTGCGGTATGTTCGGGGCGATGCGGGCCAGCTCCGCATGATAAATCCACAGAAAGCCGCACGCCACGGTGACCGTCAGCACCGACAGCAACGCGGCGGGACGAAGCCGCTCCCGCAGTGCCAGGATCATCGCCACGAACGGGTAGAATTTCAGCACCCCCCAGACCAGGATCACCGCGTAACCCGGCAGCCTAAGCCATCCGCCGCGTTCGACCAGCCAAACCGCCGACAGCACCGATACAAATATCATGACGTCGATATTGGCACGCTCGGCGGCGTACAATGTCATCGGCGAAACAATACCCAGCAGCACCGGACCATAATCGATCCGCTGCCGCGGGCGCGGCAGCATGGTGAACGACAACGCCAGCAAGCAGGCGAACAGCAGGCCAAGCGGATTGGTCCAGTCCCGCGAGGCCGGCCAGAACGACATCCACAACCATGCCGGCGAGTAATTGAATGGCCGCCCGAGTTCGTCGCAAGGATTGCTGACATAGACATCGATGCCCTGGCGCAGGCACGCGTGAACCGCCCCAAACCACTCGATATCGATGAACGGATACCGGAATGGTTGAAATGCCCAACGCCGCAGCACCGGCAAATAAAGGTCCCGGTCGGCGAGGTACAGCGCCACAAAGCAGCCCAGCACGAAAAAACCGAACGCCGAGGCGATCAGGTTGCCTCGGGTCTTTGGCTGGACTGGCTGTCCGGCCGTGGATCGCGCCATCATGTCATCCGCTCAGCCAGTACCGCCGCTACAGGGTGGCGAAAATCTCGCCCAGCCGCCGGATCGATCCCAGCACCTTGTCCTGCTCCAGCCCCGGCCACTGGCTGCGCATGATAAAATGATCGACACCCAGCAGTTCGGTGTAGCGGATGATTTCGTCCTTCACCGATTCCTTGTCGCCGATGATAAACCGGTCCCTGGCGAAATCGTCGAAACTTGTGCCCTCCAGCGGGCTGGTCATGCCCCACTGGGCGTAGGCCGCGTATTTATACTCCAGCGCCGCCTTGCACTCCGCATACGCCGATGCCCGGCTTGCGCCGACATAGCACTCCCGAGCAATCGGAAACTCCAATGGTGGGCGGCCGAATTCCTTCAACGCCGCCCGATATGTCGTCATCTGCGGGGTGATCTCCTGAATCGACGACGCATTCGCGATCAGCCATGCATCGCCGATCCGCGCCGCCCGGCGGACCGCGGAATCGACCAGACCGGCGACATAAACCGGCGGCCCGCCGGCACGCACCGGTTTCACGCTGATGCCGGCATCCCGGACGGTGAAGAACTTGCCCTCGTGCGTGATGCGCCCGCCGCCCCACAGTTTGCGCATCAGCGTTACGCTCTCGCTGAACCGCCCGGCGCGTTCGGCGTGGGTGATCCCGAACGCGGTGAACTCCGGCTCGCGGTAGCCCAGGCCGGCGCCCAGCACGTAATTGCCGCCGGTGATCACGTCCAAAGTCGCGGCTTCCTCGGCGACATGCATCGGATTCAGCAGCGGCAGGATCAGGATGTTGGGGCCGATCACCATGTTCTTGGCCTCGGCGGCCAGATAGGCCATCGCCGGCATGATTTGCAGCATCTGCATCGGGTAGGTCAGCCAGTGGTGCGGGAACCACAGCGAGGCATACCCCGCATCGCGCGCCACGCGCACCTGTTCGACCAACAGCGGTATCTGCGACGCGACGTTGGTGTCTTCCGGCCACTGGGTATTGATGAAAAGCCCGACCTTCATGGTGGCGATCCCCTTTGCGTGACTATCATCCTATGACCGGCCTTGAACCGGCGCAAACCTGGCGCCACATTCCCTTCATGAAAAACCGCACACCGCCCGACCTGGATATGACCATCGACGGCGAATTCGTCGAACCGCCGGTCGCGCCGGTTGCCAACCGCATCCTGTTGTGGGCGATGATCGTTGCCGTGCTGGCCGGCGCTCTGGTGATCGCCGCGCTGGCCCTGTGGTTCGCGATGATGATCCTGCCGGTCGCGGCGGGCGCCGGGGTGGTGGCGTATGGCATGTATCGCTACCGGTTGTGGCGCCTGCAAAGCTCCCTTTCGGGCCAGCACAGCCTGCACACCAGATAGGCTTCGCGGGACATAACCGCGCCGGGCCATCCGGGCCGGCGCCTGCACGGTCTTGCGGCATAAGTCCGCCGTCGGTGTCCCGGGTGGCACCCGGGCTGGCAACATCGCCCCCAAGGTGTTAGGCAGCCCCGGAATTCGAAGCCCCTCTCAGGAGACGCCACCCATGGCCGCGATTGCCGATATCACCGCCCGCGAAATCCTCGACAGCCGCGGGAATCCGACGGTCGAAGTCGATGTCATCCTGGAATCCGGCGCGATGGGGCGGGCGGCGGTGCCATCCGGCGCGTCCACCGGCGCGCATGAAGCGGTGGAGCTGCGCGACGGCGACAAATCGCGCTTCGGCGGCAAGGGCGTGCTGAACGCCGTCGCCAATGTCGAGGGCGAAATCCTGGAGGCGCTGGGCGGAATCGAGGCAACCGAACAGGTTGTCATCGACAACATCATGATCGATCTGGACGGCACACCGAACAAGTCCCGCCTGGGCGCCAACGCCATCCTGGGCGTGTCGCTGGCGGTGGCAAAGGCCGCGGCGTCGGATCAGGGGCAGCCGCTGTACCGCTACATCGGCGGCGCCTATGCCCGCACCCTGCCGGTGCCGATGATGAATATCCTGAACGGCGGCAAGCACGCCGATAATCCGATCGATATCCAGGAGTTCATGATCCAGCCGATCTCCGCCCCCACGCTGGCCGATGCCGTGCGGATGGGGTCGGAGATTTTCGCCACCCTGAAGAAGGGCCTGCACGACGCCGGCCTGAACACCAACGTCGGCGACGAAGGCGGTTTCGCGCCCGACCTGAAATCGGCGGACGAAGCGCTTGGCTTCATCGCCAAGGCGGTCGAAAAGGCCGGTTACCGTGTCGGCGAAGACGTCACCTTCGCGCTGGACCCGGCATCCACCGAGTTCTTCAAGAACGGCAAATACCACCTGGAAGGCGAGGGCAAGGTGCTGGATGGCGATGCGATCGTCCGGTACTACGCTGACCTTTGTGCCCGCTACCCGATCGTGTCCATCGAGGATGGCTGCGCCGAGGACGACTGGGAAACCTGGAAGCTGCTGACGGAAACGCTGGGCAAGACAGTCCAATTGGTAGGCGACGATTTGTTCGTCACCAACCCCGAACGCCTGCGCCGCGGTATCGCGGAAGGATCCGCCAACGCGATCCTGATCAAGGTCAACCAGATCGGCACCCTGTCGGAAACGCTGGAAACCGTTGAAATCGCGCATCGCGCCGGCTGGAAAGCGGTTATGAGCCACCGTTCCGGCGAAACCGAGGACTCCACGATCGCCGATCTGGCGGTGGCGAGCAACTGCGGGCAGATCAAGACCGGCAGTCTCGCGCGCAGCGACCGGACCGCGAAATACAACCAGTTGATCCGCATCGAACATCAACTGGCCGAAGCGGCGCGCTATGCCGGGGCAACGATTCTGCGCCGCTGAAGCCGGGCACCCCGCCGGCACCCGAACCGTCAGCGATGGCCGGAGCTTTTCCGGCCATCCCCCGGTTCGATTTTTCCCGCCCGGCCTCAACCTTTCATTAACCTTTTTCTGCGCTTGATAGCGGCTCAGCCTCTCGGGGACGCGCCGCGCATGACCGAAACCATTCTCGAACCGTCCGTTACGGCGCAGCCGCCAGCGGATACCCGCTTCGACAGCGTGCTGCGCTGGCGCCAGTTTGCCGGCCTGGCCGCCGATCTGGCATTCGAAACCGATGCCAGGGGGCGCTTTGTTTTCGTCGCCCCCGAAACCGCGCTGGGATGGCCGGCCGGCGCCCTGATCGGCATGCCCTCGGATCGCTTGATCGGCGGCGATGGGACCGGCGAACAGATCAACCCGCTTCATCCCGCCCGCGAGGTGCGGCGCCACCGCACCTTGCTGCGGTTGGGTTCGGGGGAGCTGGCGGCGCTGCATATCTCCGCCGAACCATTGCGCGACGCATCCGGCGCAATCGTCGGCACGCGCGGGGTCGGCGTCGATATCGCCGACTCCGATGCCAAGGCCGCCGACATCGCCGGACAGTTGCGCCACGGCCAGGCACTGGACCAGATCCTGTCGCGGGCCGCCCGCGAAACCAGCGCCGATGCCATGCTGGACGCGGCGATGTGGGCCTTGATCCAGGCGCTGGGGGCCGAGGGTGCGGCGGTGATCGGCGCCACGGCGGAGGACGGGCCAATGGAAATCCTCCACGAATGCGGTCCCGGAGGATCGGTGGTTCTGCCATCCGCCGTCAGGCTGCTCTCCCAACCGGCCAACCAGCCCGCCCAAACCGCGATGGCCCGGGGCCGGTCGGTTCTGACGGTGCGCTGCCGCACGCGGTGCGGCGTCAACGACGGCCTGGCCGTCTGGCGCAACACCGCGGACCCGGAATGGGACCCCGAGGACAGGCGGTTGGCCACCTCGGCCGCGCACGTAGTACGGATGGTTCTGGAATACGAAGCGGTGCAGTGCGAAATGGCGCATCAGGCCCGTACCGATCCGCTGACCGGGTTGCTGAACCGGCGCGCGTTCATGGAGGAAATGGGTCGCCACATCGCCCGCCTGGATCGCGAATCTGAAGCCGGTACGCTGATGTATCTGGACCTGGATGCCTTCAAACCGGTCAACGACCGGCTGGGTCATGCCATGGGCGACACAGTTCTGGTGCATCTGGCCGACATGCTCCGCCGCATGGTCCGCCCATCCGACCTTATCGCTCGGTTGGGCGGGGATGAGTTCGCGGTTTGGCTCAGCGGCGCGGACCGGATGACGGCGGCGGAGCGGGCGGATCAACTATGCAAGGCGGCGAAACAGGAACTGCCCGCGCTGCTGCCCGACGAGACGTTCGCACTTGGCGTCTCCGTCGGGATCGCCATGCGTTCGGCCGGCAGTCGCGAGTCGATCGAAAGCCTGACCCGGCGGGCGGATATGGCGATGTATGAGGTCAAACGCGGCGGCCGCCGTCACTGGCGCGTCTCGCTGCTGGAGGGCGAGGGATGATCCAGCAGGAAGCGATCCGGGTTCGCCAGGGTGCGAACGCGATGACCCCGCCGGATATTCTGCTGGCCCTGGCAACCGACCCGTCGGTCACGGTGCGCGCCAGTGTGGCCATGAACCCGGCCCTGCCGGCCGGGGCGGCGGAAATCCTGTCCGCCGACGCCGATGCCCGGGTGAGGACGCTGATCGGCCGCATCCCGCCGCCGCCCGGCGGCATCCGAACCCGTCAGGACGCGGTTGCCAGCCTGACCGCGATGATTACCGAGGCCGGGCTGCGAATCCGGGCGAATATCGCCCGAACCGTGCAGGACATGCCCGATGGCCCGCGGGAAATCGTCTTGCGGCTGGCGCACGATCCGGCGTCGATGGTGTGCGGACCGGTGATCCGGTTGTCGCCGCTGCTGACGCAGCAGGATCTGCTGGATCTGGTCGAATCCGGCCCTCCGGCGTTTACCTTCCTCGCGGTCGCCAGCCGTCCGGGGCTGACGGAAGCGGTGTCCGACGCGATCGTCGGGTACGCGGGGCCAGAGGCGGTCACCGCCCTGCTGACCAACCGAACCGCGAAAATCAAAGATTCCACGCTGGAAATGCTGGCAGCCCGCGCCGAGGATCAGCCCGCCTGGCAGGCGGCGCTTATCGACCGCCCGCACCTGCCGAACCGGGTACGAACGATGCTGACCCAGATCGCCGGCGACCCCGGCCAGAAGGAGGGGCCGATGCCGGCCACCGTTCATGCCGCGATCGGGGTTCGGCCGCAAACCCGGGCATGGTCCCCGCGCCGACTGCGGCCGGCTGCTACCGCTTGATCAGCGTGCCCGGTCCGGCTTCGGTGAACAGCTCCAGCAGGCAGGCATGCGGCACACGTCCGTCCAGGATCACCGCGCCCTTGACGCCCTGGCGCACCGCTTCGACGCAGTTTTCCACCTTCGGGATCATACCGCCGGTAATCGTGCCGTCAGCGATCCTTTCATCCACCTCCGACAATGTCAGCGACGGGATCAGTTTCTTGTCCTTGTCCAGCACACCCGGCACATCGGTCAGCATCAACAGCCGGGTCGCGTTCAGCGCGCCGGCCACGGCCGCGGCCACGGTATCGGCGTTGATGTTATAGGTCTGGCCGTCCGCATCCACGCCGATCGGTGCGATCACCGGCACCAGCCCGCCGCCGGTCAGCGCGTGAATCACCCTGGCATCGACGGCCACCGGCTCCCCGACAAAACCCAGGTCCAAAACGCTTTCGATATGGCTGCCGGGGTCCTTGCGCGTGCGCCGCAGCTTGCGCGCCCGGATCATGCCGCCGTCCTTGCCGCAAATCCCGACCGCGATCGCGCCGGCCTTGGTAATCAGCCCGGCGACATATTTGTTGACGGTGCCGGCCAGCACCATTTCCACCACTTCCACCATCGCCGCATCGGTGACCCGCAGCCCGTCGATGAAGGTGGACTGGATCGCCAGCCGCTTCAGCATCGCATTGATCTGCGGGCCGCCGCCGTGAACCACGACAGGGTTGATGCCGACCTGCTTCAACAGCGCGATGTCGCTGCCGAACTGGTGGGCGAGGTGTTCCTCGCCCATCGCATGCCCGCCGTACTTCACCACCACGGTCGCGCCGGCATAGCGGCGCAGGAAGGGCAGGGCCTGCGCCAGGACATGGGCCTGCTGGGTCGCCGCCGCGATGGTGCCGGCGTGGGTTTGATCATCGCTCATAACGCGCGTTTAGGGCGATGCAGGCGGGGGGGTCAAGCGAGCGCCGCTGCGTTCGCGGCGGTTGTGACGATTTCGTTCGGAAAAATCGTCGCCGTTAACGGTTCGGTAAGGGTCACACGCTAACGTCCCGCCGTTATCAGCGTGGAGACAGACGTGCAGCTTCCTTCGTTACCATACGCACCGGACGGTTTGGCCGGCGGCTCTCCGCCGATGGTTCGCCGCACGGCGCGCCTGACCGCGGGGGTAGCCAACGCGTTGCTGATTCAGTTGCCGCTGGCGGTGGCGATCATCGATGCCGGGCTTGGCGTACATTACTGGAACGAGTCAGCCGCCGATCTGTTCGGCCTGCCCCCGGTGATGGCGGCCGATACCCCGCCGCTGACCGATATACTGGCATCGATGCCCCATTTGCTGCCCAATCAGCGCGACCGGGTTGCCGCTTTCGTCAAGGATGCCATGGAAGCCTCCAACCGCGGGGACCCGGAGAGTTTTCTGCGGGTCTCGCTGGGGCGCGACCGCCGTGTCAGCCTTCAGGTCCGCGGCATCGGTGCCCGCAAATGGATGCTGATCGTCGATGACGGGCGGATGTTCGGGGCTGCCGCCCGCACCGCG
>JAKBCJ010000140.1 GCA_021807975.1 Pseudomonadota bacterium
CGCATCGTCGGGTCCGCCGCCGCGAACGCGCTGCTGGCTGGGCTGTTGGCAAAGGCCCGCACCGGAATCGGCCAGGCCATCGAGGTGCCAATGTTCGAAACGATGGCGCAGTTCGTGCTGTCCGAACACATGCAGGGCCAGACCTTCGATCCGCCCACCAGCCCCGCCGGCTATCCGCGCACCCTGTCGCCTCATCGCCGGCCTTATCAGACCAAGGACGGCTTCATCGCGGTGCTGCCCTACAACGACGGCCAGTGGCGGCGATTCTTCGAGGTCGCGGGCAAGGCGGATATGCTGAAAACCGACCCGCGCTTCGCCGACATTGCCAGCCGGACGGCGAACATCGACTCGCTGTACGAAATGGTCGGCGAGGAACTGAAGCACCGCACCACCGACGAATGGCTGGACCTGTTGGCGGCGGCCGATATTCCGTGCATGCGCCCGCATACGCTGGAAACGCTGCTGGAGGACCCGCATCTGGCCGATTCAGGCTTCTTCAGTTGGGAGAATCACCCATCCGAGGGCCGCATCCGCACCATGCGCGAACCCAGCACATGGTCCGAAACCGAGCCGCCAACCGGCCGATTCGCCCCAAGGCTGGGCCAGCAGACACGGGAAATTTTGACCGAGGCCGGATTCTCCGAAGACGCGATCACCGACATGATCGCGCTCGGTGTCGCGAAGACCGATACGCCCGGGTCCTAGGCCCGGTTCGTTCAGGCTGCCTTGCCGACGGGCTTGCGTAGCATTCGCACCAAAGCCTCCGCAGCCTCGGTCGAGGAGGCGGGGTTCTGGCCGGTTATCAGGGTCCCGTCGGTGCGAACGTAAGACGACCAGTCCGGCCCTTTGGAATAAACGCCCCCATTGGCTTTCAGCGCATCCTCCACCAGGAACGGAACGATTTTCGTCAATCCGACCGCCGCTTCCTCGGTATTAGTGAAGCCGGTCACCTGCTTGCCGCTGACCAACGGGGTGCCGTCGGGCTTCTTGGTATGGCGCAACACGCCCGGCGCATGGCATACCGCCGCGACTGGCTTTCCGGCGGCGAACAGCGCCTCGATCATCGCGATCGAATTCTTGTCCTCCGCAAGGTCCCACAACGGCCCGTGTCCGCCCGGATAGAATACCGCGTCAAACCCATCGGACGAAACCGTGGACAGTTTCACGGTATTGGCGAGCGCTTTTTGCGCCTCGGGATCGGCTTTGAACCGCCGCGTGCTGTCGGTCTGCGCGTCTGGTGCGTCGCTTTTCGGATCTAGCGGCGGTTGCCCGCCCAGCGGGGATGCCAACGTGACGTCGGCCCCGGCATCCTTCAAGACGAAATACGGTGAAGCGAATTCCTCTAGCCAGAAGCCTGTCTTGTGGCCTGTATCGCCAAGCTGGTCGTGCGACGTAAGCACCATTAAAACCTTCATGAAACCTCCTGGCGGGCCATCGGCCCAATTTGCTCGGGACCGGCACATGGGAACGCACAGGTGGGTTTCAAGCGATTGCCCGCTTTCATCAGGCCGCGCGGCCAAGCATCGATAGTCCGGCCCCGGCTGATCCAAATCAATGTGCGCCGCACGGAAAGCAATATTTTACGGGCCACGTAGTTTTACCGTGATAACTGACAGTCTCTGTTTCTCGATCGGGCAAAAAAGAGGACACGGCCATGTTGGCAAAAGATGTCATGACAGCGAATGTCATTTCGGTGTCCGAGGACACACCCATCCACGACGTAATAGTGCTGCTGCTTAAATATCGCATCAGCGCGGTGCCTGTCGTCGATCACGCGATGCGGGTAACCGGTATCGTCAGTGAGGGCGATCTACTTCGTTCCGAAGATACGAATCACGCGTTGGCATGGCGAACCAGGTGGTTGGATGTGGTCTTCGGCAGTAGATCGGTGGCGGCTATGGAAGCCCCCGGCCGCACCGCGGGTTCGGTCATGACGCGCCCGGCGATCACGGTGGACGAGAGCACGCCGCTTCCCATGATCGCCGCGCTGCTGGAGCGCCATCGCATCAAGCGGGTGCCGGTGCTTCGCGAAGACCGGCTTGTAGGCATCGTCAGTCGCTCGAATTTGTTGCACGGGCTGGCGAACACGATCATCGACCATCATGAGCCGGGCGCGGCCGAGGACCGGCGGATACGTCAGGATTTGATGAAAATCCTGCTGGACGAACACAAGCTGAATACGGTCCTGGTCAACGTCGTGGTGGCTGACGGCCATGTCCGGCTGTGGGGAACGGTCGAAAGCAACCAGGAAGCCCTAGCGGCTGAACGCGCGGCGAAAGCGATGCACGGGGTGAAGTCGGTGGAAAACAATCTCAGCACCGGCCCTATGTCGGGGGTGCCGCTATAGCCCGGGGCGGAAGACAGTCGGCCAGGCTGTTCCGGTCGAGCGTTTCATAGAAACTGTTCCGAGACCGATCCAGCATCCCGCGCAGCCGGCACCCCGGCAGCAGCGTACAGCGGCCCGAATCAGGCCGGAAGCACTCTACCAGCGACTGCTCCGCCTCTAATTGCCGGACAACCGTGCCCAGGCGGATATCGCCGGGCGGCAGCGCTAGCAGCACACCCCCCGCGGCGCCACGAATGGTGCGCGTCACGCCGATCCGGGTGAGATCCTGGACAATTTTGTGCAGGTGGTGACGTGACAACCCGCCAAGCGCATCGGCAAGCGCCTCGACGCTCAAGTGATGCCCCGCCGGTTCATCCGCCAGCAGTATCAGCACGCGTAGCGCGATATCGGTAGATGCAAGCAGGCGCATCGATGATCTCCATTAAATTGGTATTGACCATACCACATTGTCGGGCGCATGTAATTGGTATTGCCGATGCCAGTTTATCGGCGATCGCCGAAGCCCGCCGCGCCCCGCGGGCACTTTAGCCCGCCAAGAGCGGGTCCGAAGGTTGCCATCATGAGCACCACGACTGACTTCGGAACGAATTTCGCCGGCCGCACACTGGCGGACATCGCCACCACCCTGCCGGGCGCCACCGCCATCTTTCGCCGCAATAAGCTGGACTTCTGCTGTGGCGGCCGCGTCTCGCTGGCGGATGCCGCTGTTGCGAAGGGATTGCCGTTGACCGAACTGGAAGCCGATCTGCGGTCCGTGGCCAACCTGTCGCTGCCAGCCGAACGCCCCGAGGCGACCGACAATCTGATCGAGATGATCGAAACCCGCTATCATACGGTTCATCGCCGCGAGCTGCCAGAATTAGCCCGCTTGGCGCGTCGGGTAGAGGCCGTCCACAAGGCCAATCAAGCGGTCCCAAATGGCCTGGCCGATTTGCTGGAAACCATGAACGCTGAACTCGACGAGCATATGCGGAAGGAAGAACAGGTGCTGTTCCCGCTGATGCGCCAGGGCGGCCATCCGATGATCGGGCAGCCGATTCGCGTGATGCTCGCCGAACATGACGACCATGGCGTCCATTTGCGTGAACTGGAACGGCTGACAAACGACTTCCTGCTGCCCCAGGATGCCTGTTCCACCTGGCGGGCGCTTTATCTGGGCGCGCGGAAGTTTGCCGATGACCTGATGGAGCACATTCACACCGAAAACAATGTGCTCTTTCCGCGTTTCACCAACTGACGCGTCCGCGGAGGTAGGTGTCAGTGAGCGGCTTTGTGATTGCGCGCATACTCCATGTTCTCGCGGTCGTGCTTTGGATCGGCGGCGTCGGCATGGTCACGACCATTCTGTTGCCCGCCATCCGAAAATCATACCCAGCCGCCCAGCGCTTTGCGATGTTCCACACGCTGGAGGCGAGGTTCGCCCGCCAAGCCCGGATTACCACAGCGATCGCTGGATTAACCGGCTTCTACATGACGTGGCGGCTGGATGCCTGGGACCGGTTCCGGTCGGCGGACTTCTGGTGGATGCACGCCATGGCACTGACTTGGGTCCTGTTCACGGCGATGCTTTTCGTTATCGAACCGCTGTTTCTGGAGCGTTTGCTTGCGCGTCGGGCCACGTCAGCGCCCGAAGCGACCTACCGCCTTGTCGAATGGCTGCACCGCCTGCTGCTCGTTGTTAGCCTGCTGACCGTTGCCGGCGCGGTGGCGGGCAGTATCGGTGTCAACCTGTTCAGTTGGTGAAACCCAAAATCTCCCAACCGGACGAATATATTTTCTACGAGAAAGAAACGAATATGCCGAATCCTTTGTCTGATAATACCATCGCCATCGTGAAAGCCACCGTTCCCGCATTGGAAGCGCATGGCCTCACCATCACCCGCCGCATGTATGAGCGGATGTTCAAGAACGAAGAAATCCGCGATCTGTTCAACCAATCGCACCACGGCGAAACCGGGTCGCAGCCGAAGGCCCTTGCCGAGGCAGTACTCGCCTACGCGCGAAACATCGAAAACCTTAGCGCCCTTGGCGGCGCGGTCGAGCGCATCGTTCAGAAGCATGTCGCGCTCAACATCCTTCCCGAACATTACCCATTCGTGGCGGAGGCACTCCTCGGCGCGATCGGTGATGTGCTCGGCGATGCCGCGACCCCGGATATTCTCGCGGCGTGGGGGGAGGCCTATTGGTTTCTCGCCGAGATTCTGATTGGTCGGGAAGCCACGGTTTACCGGGAACTGGCGGCACAACCCGGCGGTTGGAACGGCTGGCGGGACTTCGTTGTCGAACAGGTCGTGGACGAAAGCAGTATCATCCGCTCGATAACCCTTGTTCCGGCTGACGGCGGCAGGGTGATGCGGCACAAGCCTGGTCAATACCTCGGGTTTGCGCTGAATGTCCCCGGCGCCGGTGCCCTCCGCCGGAACTATTCGATCTCTTGCGGCCCGAACGACCGCGCCTATCGGATAACCGTGAAGCGGGAGACCACACCAGGCGTACAAGCTGGGGCGGCGTCGAACTGGTTGCACGATAATGCCCTCCCGGGAACCGTGCTGCGTGCGACCGCACCCGCGGGCGACTTCTTTCTGGATGGCGCCCCGGACAGCCCGGTCGTTCTGGTCAGCGGCGGCGTTGGGCTGACTCCGATGGTCAGCATGCTGGAAGCGATCGTGGCGACCCAACCCCGGCGTCCGACTTCCTGGGTTCATGGCGCGCTGAACGGCCGGGTTCACGCGATGCGGGATCACGTCCGCGATCTGGCGGCGGCCGCACCGGGCGTGACCGCGACAACATTCTATGCCGAACCGCTCGGCGGCGATCGCCCCGGACGCGAATTTGACATTCAAGGTCTGATCTCTGCCCGTTGGCTGGTGGAACATACCGCTGTTGCGGGGGCGACGTTCTACCTGTGCGGCCCGAAGCCATTTCTTCGAGCCCTGGTCGGTGGATTATTGGCGGAAAATGTCCCTGAAGACCGTATCCGTTACGAATTCTTCGGACCCGCCGATGAACTGCTGACCCCAGGAGGCGACGCGCTCGCCGCCGACTAAGGCGGATGGGTGGGCGGCCAGTAACCTTTCGCCTCCCACCCGGCCGCGAACCGCAGCAACGCCGCATCGCCGTTCGGCCACCCGATCAGCGATAAACCGAGCGGACAGCCACCGGCCGTTCGGGCTGCGGGAATGCTGAGTTGGGGCAAACCGGCATGGCCAGCGACGGACGTCAGCGCCATTGCCCGGGTATAAAAGGCTCCGATTTCCGCCGCATCCGCCGATCGAAGGAGCGCCGGGCCGGGCGCGGTTGGCAGCAACAGCACGCTGCCGGCCGGCACTAGGCCGCGAACATGCCGGGCGATCCGGTCACGCACCTCTCTCATCGCCGCCACCTCGGCGTCGCCGATGCCAGCCGCATCGGTGAACCGGGCCGCGATATCGGGAGCGAAGCGGGGGCGGGCCGAGCGTATCCAATCGCCGTGTGCTCGCCAGATTTCGGCGCCCTGAAGCACCCGGTAGCACTCCAGCCACAGCGCCTGCTCCCGATCGAACAGGCTGCACACCTCCGGCGCACCCAGTGCCCGCGCCGCGCTCAACAATGGAGCTTGGTGCGCGCTATCCATCATATCGAACGCGTCGCTGGCCAGGGTCAGCCGGATCGGCGGGATTTCCCCCTCCGGTTCGGGAGCTCCGAGCAGCACCGATCCTGCCTTTTGCAGCACAGCGGCGGAACGGGCGAACCATCCCACCGTGTCGTAGCTGGGCGCCAGCGGAACGACGCCATCCATCGGCACACGTCCATGCGATGGCCGGAAGCCGAATATACCGCAGAACGAAGCCGGCACGCGCACCGACCCGCCGGTATCCGTGCCCAGAGCGATGTCGGCAAGACCCGCCGCGACGGCGACGGCGGACCCGCTGGAGGACCCGCCGGAAAGACCGTCCGGACAGGCGGGATTGACCGGTGTTCCGTCGAACGCATTGCGGCCTTCGAGGCTGAAGGCCAGTTCGTCGCTGACGGTAGCGCCCGCCAGTTCGGCCCCCGCTGCCAACAGCGCCCGGACGGCCCCCGCCGATCGTTCGGCCGGGGGCCTGGAGGCCCGCCAATCGGGGTTTCCGGCCCCGGTGACCCATCCGGCTACATCCATGTTGTCCTTGGCGGCGAAAGTCAGGCCATCCAGCGGCCCCGATCCGGTTGGGGCAAGCCGCCGGGTTGGGCCGGGAACGAACGCGCCAGGATCGAGGGGCACCGTCATCAGTCGCCGGCCTGTTCCGCCAGTGCCGCCAGCACCCGCCCGGAATCCGACACGAAGCCGAAGCACTTCTTCACGTTCCAAACCGTCGCTTGGGTGCAGAAATCGGGGGAACTGGTGGCGCAGCAATCCTCGATCAGGATGCATCCGTAACCAAGGAAGTTCGCGTCGGTCAGGGAGTGCAGGACGCATTGATCGGTGTTCACGCCAGCGAACAGGATCGACCGCACGCCAAGGTTGCGCAGGATACTATCCAGCGGCGTATCCCAAAATCCGCTGATGCGGTGCTTATCGACCCGGATATCGCCCGGCAGCGGCGCCAATTCATCGACGACAGCGGCGGCCCATGAATCCTTCTGTAGCACCCGCGCACCGTTGCCTGGCAGGGGATCGCCCAGGCCGACCCCGGTGCCGGTCTGTTTGTACAGGTGAATCTGGTTCGGCGGCATGTTCGCGAGGTCTGGCCGGTTGCCCCAGTTCACCCAGATCAACGGCACGTTCGCGGCACGCAATGCCGGCAGCAGCCGTTGCAGCGGCGCGATGGGCGCTCGGTCCGGCCGGTAGTCCCCGCCGATATGGTCAACCCAGCCGCCGGCCGTGCAGAAATCGTTCTGCATGTCGATCACCACGATCGCGGTGCGGTTGAGATCAACCACCACCGACTGGGGTTCCGCGGACACGCTCAGGCGTCGAGGAGCCGGCGGCGCCATCGCCATGTCCACGACCGCCGGGGTCGCCCACCACCGTGTCTGCTCACTCACGCCCAATGGGGCGCCCGGTTGAGTCCGACGTTCATCCGTATCCTGCATCGTGGTTCTCCCGAAGTTGGCGACAAGGGCTTTCAAGTCTCGTGCCAGCCGCACAGGCGCATTGTCAGACCCTTATCGATCACCGTGGCGCGATTTGCGGCAATTCCTGGCCGGAATCGCGGCAGGAGGTCCCGCCCCCACCGATGGTTCCGCTGGCCCGGAGTTTGCACCCGGGCTTTGCGATACTGAATCGGCAACCTCCGGCCCAACGCGGCCGGCACGATACAAGGGAAACAGGCTATGACGTTGCAACGGCGAACCCTTCTGACTGCGCTTCCCGGCCTCGCCATGGGGGCGGCGCTTCTGGCGGCGCCGTTCCGTTCGGCCCGCGCCGCCGGCCCGATCCGCATTGGGGTGCTGATTCCCGGTTCCAAGTCGGACAAGGGCTGGATGGAAAGCGGCTATGACGGGCTCGTCGCGTCCGAGAAGAAGTACGGCGACAAGATCAAGGTCCAGATGATCGAAAACATCAATTACGGCGACATGGGACAGGCGCTGACCGCGCTGGCGGCCAAGAATGAGCTGGTGATCGGCATCGGCGGCCAGACCCAGGCGGCAATCCTGGCAGTCGCCAAGAAGTTTCCCGCCGTGAAGTTCTCCATCGTCGGCGGCAATAATGGCGAGGCTCCGCCGAACGTCGCCGGCTACGACGTTAAGCAGGCGGAGATCGCCTATGTCGCCGGGGCGGTCGCGGCGATGCTGTCGAAGAACGGCGCCGTCAGCTACGTCGGCGGGATGCAGATCCCGTCCATCGTCAATGCCGGCAAGGAATTCGGCTTGGGCGCCAAATCGATCAACCCGAATATCAAGTATTTTGAGAATTACACGGGGGATTTCGACGACGTGGCGAAGGCCAAGGAAGCCACGCTCGCCGCCATCGCACAGGGGGCGGACGTTCACTACCACATCCTGAACCTGGGTCTGCGCGGCATGGAACAGGCGGCGCGCGAGAAGGGCACGCACATCATCGGCAGCTACACCGATCGCTGCGGCACCGACCCGCTGTATGCCGCCTACAGCATCACCGGTGTTGGCTTCCAAGTGTCTTATGCCATCGACCAGATGGTCGCCGGGGCATGGAAACCGGGCTACAAGGCGTTCGGCCTGGCGATGGGTCCGCAAGCGTCCGACATGGTGGTGTGCGGCGCGACGCCGGAGATGAAGGCGAAGATCGCGGCGATTGAAAGCGATATCAAGTCCGGAAAGATCAAGGTTCTGGAGGGCTGACGGGCACACTCGGAGCGGACGGCGTGCCAGATAGTCTGCTGACGCTGACCGGTGTCACCAAGCGGTTCGGGGCGCTGACCGCCCTGAACGCGGTGTCGCTGGATATCGCTCCGGGCGAGATCCATTGTCTGCTGGGTGAGAACGGTGCTGGCAAATCGACGCTGTGCAACGTGATCTTCGGCATCCATCCGCCCGACGAGGGCGTCATGAGCCTGAACGGCGTGCCCTACCGCCCCGCCGGTCCGGCGGATGCGCTGCGGCTGGGCATCGCGATGGTCCACCAGCATTTCAGCCTGGTGCCGGACCTGACCGTGGTGGACAACCTGCTGCTGGGACAGGCGCGGGGCATCTTGGACCGGAGGGCCTGTGCGGTGCGGGTGGAGGAGTTGTCGGCCGAATACGGCCTGGCTCTCGCCCCGTTCGCCCGAATCCAGGATCTGTCGGTCGGGGAACGGCAGCGCGTCGAGATCGTCAAATGCCTGATGCGCAACCCGCGCTTGCTGGTGCTGGACGAACCCACGGCGGTGCTGCTGCCGCCGGAGATCGCCGCGCTGATCGATGTATGCCGCCGCGTTGCCGCGCGCGGCTGCGGGGTCATGCTGGTCACCCACAAACTGGCGGAAATCAAAAGCGCGGCGACCCGTGCCACCGTTCTGCGCGGCGGCAAAACCGTCGCCGTGTCCAGCAATCCGGCGGAGGAGATCGGCGTGCTGGTGCGCGCGATGATTCAGCGCGAACTCGGCCCGCTTGGTCACGCCGCCGAGGCCGCGCTTGGCCTCTCCGACTCCACTCCGGCTGAGGCGCGGGCAGCCGAACGGCCGCACGACATCGTGGCGCAGATCGACGGGCTGAGCTTTCTCGATTCCCAGGGCGTTAGACGGCTGGATAACGTCACCATCGAAATCGGCCGCGGCGAGATCGTCGGCATCGCCGGGGTCGAGGGCAATGGTCAGAGCGAACTGTCCGCCATCCTGTCCGGCATGCTGCGCCCCACGGGTGGCCTGTTTTCTGTGCAAAATACCGACCTGACCGGGCGGGGACCCCGCGACGTCACCGCGGCGGGTGTCGGCATCGTGCCAGAGGACCGCCACGCGGTCGGCTGCGTGACCGCGATGAGCGTCGCGGAAAACATGTTCCTGGGCCGGCTGAGGGCGTTCTCCCGCTTCGGGCTGTTGCGCCGGGCGGCGTTCCATCGGGCCGCCGCTGACTTGATGCAGCGCTTCGATGTGCGCGCCAGCGGCCCCGGCGGCGCGTTTTCCTCCTTGTCGGGCGGTAACCAGCAAAAGGCGGTGCTGGCGCGAGAACTAACGCTGTCCAACCTGGCGTTCCTGGTCGCCGCGCAGCCAACCCGCGGCCTTGATGTCGGCGCGGTTGAGGCGGTTTATGGCCATATCCGCGAGGCCTGCCGGCGCGGCGTCGGGGTGTTGCTGATTTCCTCGGAACTGGATGAACTGCTGGCGGTCGCCGACCGCATCGTCGTGTTCTATCGCGGCCGGATCGTCGGAAGTTGCCCCGCCAGCCCGGCCTATCGGGAGCGTATCGGCGTCATGATGTCTGGTCAGCCGGCATGAACCGGCGGTATCTGCCCGGCCCCGGCATCCTGATCTCCGTCGGCGCGGTGGTGGCCGCCGTGCTGCTGGGTATTGTCCTGATCGCACTGATCGGCGTGGCCATCGGCGATGCGTTGGACGCGTTCGTCGATGGCACCATTGGGTCCGCCTATGCCATCGCCGCGTCGGTAAACCGCAGCGTGGTGTTCGCGCTGGTTGGCATC
>JAKBCJ010000141.1 GCA_021807975.1 Pseudomonadota bacterium
TCGCCAGCAGTCCGGACACACGCGCCCGCAATCCGGACGGCGCGCCGATGTCATTCGTCAGGGCCTGAAGCATCTGGCGCGCTTCCTTTTGGTTGCCTTGACGAAGCGCGAGCACGGCCAGTTGCTCCCGGGCCAGGCGAGACCACGGGTTGGCCGGCATTGCCAGCGGCTTCAGCCGCGATTGCAGTTCCGCCGGGTCCCCGTGGTCCAGATCGTGGCCGGTCGCCATCAGGCTGGCGAAGTCGCGCAGCAGGCTGTCGGCACTGGAATCGGATGCGACGGCATTCCACAACGATTCCGCACCCTGCATATCGCCAGCCTTCGCTTTCAGCCCTGCCTCCGTCAGCCGGGCAAGGGTTTTGTAGCCCTCAGGACCGGTGGCGGCGAGCCGGTCGAGCGCCTTTGCGTCACCGTCCGCCGCGGCAGCCACGAAAGCCGAAGCGGCCGCGGCATCCTGTTTGTTTTGATATCGAACCCAAAGCTGCCAGCCGGCGGCCGCGGCAACAATGGCCACGGCCAGGGCAACAAGAAGCCCCGCATACTTTTTCAGCAGCTTTTCAGCACGCTCTGCCCGGAGGTCTTCCTCGACCTCGTCGAAAATATCAACCACGCGGATTCTCTCGTCTGCCTGCTGTGCCACGGCTGCCGAACGCCAGACGCCGACGGCGGACCATAACGGCGTCGGGGTGTGGCCGCAAACCCTCGCGGCGGCAAGGATTTATTTACTTTTGGGGCGTAAGGCGGGGGAATGAAAACGCTCCTTCTGGCCTGCATCCTGCCCTTGGGCGGGTGCGGTATGTCCGACAACCTGATGGCCGCGGTCGGCGTCGGGGTCAGTGTGGGCAGCGTCGCGGCGATCCAGCGAACCCCCACCGATGCATTATATTCCTGGTGGACCGGCAAGGACTGTTCCACCGTGCGGCTGGACCGGGGCGAAACCTATTGCCGGGTAGAGAAGCCAAAGCCGGAACCGCCGCCCTACTGCACCCGCACCCTGGGGTCCGTGATGTGCTGGCAGGACCCGGCCACGGTGCCCGGACACCTAAAGGGTGTGGCCGATGGACCGTCGGATTTGACCGCGGAGCAGGAGGCCGACCGGGTTCGGAGTTGGCCTTAAGATCGGTCATTGAGGTTTACGGGGAATGCCGGTATAGGGAGTTAGCCGCTCTCGTTGGGGCGCATTGGACCCGTAGCTCAGCTGGATAGAGCGTCGCCCTCCGAAGGCGAAGGTCGCACGTTCGAATCGTGTCGGGTCCGCCAATTTTCCGATATCGCAGCCGCCTCCCACCCGCCGGGAAACAGGCATGGGTACCGTGATCGGGCGGGTTGTCGGCACGGTTAACGCCTACGCCGTGCGGTTGGGCCTCCAGCGCCGCCACCACCACGCAATATGGATGACTACCGGGCCTCCCGGAACGACTCTCGATGGTGGCACGCCCGCGGACCGCATCCGACACGCTCGTACCGCCGACCTGTCAGATGGCCAGCGGCGGCCCTTGCCCGGCCATCACGGCCATAGAGGCGACCGCTCGACTCTTGCCCTTTGACCACGGCGATGGGATCAAATCGGCACAAGAAAAATCGAGGACCGTCATGCCCCTCTCCCGTTACCGCATCCTGCAACGCGGCTCCGGCATCGCGCTGGATTATTGCGGCAAGCTGTTCGCCGATTTTGGCGCCGATGTCATCAAGCTGGAGCCCCCGGGCGGCGACGGGTTGCGCACCATGCCGCCGGTCATCGCGGGGGGTGAAAGCGGCCTCTTCGCCTGGCTCAACACCAATAAGAAGAGTGTCATCGAAACGCCGGACAGCCTCGCCACGCTACTCGCTGGCGCTGACGTGTTGCTCGACGGCCGGCCGGCGGCGGTGATCGGGGACTCGCATGACGGGCTGTCAGCCGAACACCCCGGGCTTGCCATCACCGCCATCGATTGGTTCGGTCATCACGGGCCCTATCGCGATTTCGCGGGGTCGGAGGCGATTTGCCGCGCCTTGGGCGGTCTGGTCGCCTTGACCGGTACGGCGGAGGGACCACCGATCCTGGCAACGGAGTGTCAGCAAGGGCCGATCGCCGGGTTGGCCGCCTTCATCGCCACCGCCGCCGGCCTGTACGGGCGAAAAAGCGGGGCCAGGCGTTTTTCTGTCAGCGTGCATGAGACGGCGGTGAATGTCGCGGAGTACGAGGCGGCCGTGGCGTGGGACGGCGACGAAACCCGCAGGCGAACCGGGTTAAACCGTTTCGGTAGAAACTACCCGGTCGGCATCTACCCGACCAAACAGGGGATGATCGGCGTCACCATCGTAACCCCCGGCCAGTGGCGGTCCATCTGCGCCATGTTGGGGATGCCCGATCTGGCGAAGGACCCTCGATTTTCGCTGAGCACCGACCGCCTCGCGCGGTCGGCCGAGATCGACGCCTTGTTCCAGCCGGTATGGGAAACCCGGACGGCGCGGGCCTGGTTCGAACTGGCGCTGGAATACCGGCTGCCGCTGGCCGTCGTTCCAACGATGGAAGACCTTCTGGCACAGTCGGTCCATCGCGAACGCGGCGCCTTCGTTCCGGTGCGCATCGGCGACGCCGTGTTCGAAGCACCGCGCCTGCCGCAATATCTGACGGCGACCCCGCCCTTGGCCGGCGGCACCGCGCCGCTGGCCGGGGAAAATCAGCCCGGCTGGTCGGTGCCCGCGCAAGGCAAACCCGCCGGCCCCGCGCCGCCGGGCAGCGGGGCATTGCAGGGGCTGCGGGTCGTCGATCTGACCATGGGCTGGGCTGGGCCAACCGCGGCCCGCCATCTGGGCGACCTGGGGGCCGAGATCATCAAGGTCGAAGCCTGCCAGTATCCGGACTGGTGGCGTGGCACGGACTTGCGCGCCGCCTTCATCGCCGAACAGCGTTACGAGAAAATCCCCTGGTTCCAGTTGATGAACCGCAACAAGCTGGATGTCACCCTGGACCTCGCGCATCCACACGGCGTGGCGCTGCTCAAACGTCTGGTCGCGACGGCGGACGCGGTCATCGAGAACTACTCGTCCGAGGTGCTGCGCAAGCTGGGTTTAGACTACAGCGTGCTGAAGGACGTGCGGCCCGGCCTGGTGATGCTGTCGATGCCGGCGTTCGGCTCTGGCAACGCCTGGAGCGATTGCCGCGCCTATGGCTCGACCCTGGAACAGGCGTCCGGCCTGCCGACCCTGACCGGGTCGCCGGAGCATCCGCCGGTGATGAACCAGACCGCCTATGGCGACCCGATCGGTGGATTCAACGCCGCCGCCGCATTGATGGTGGCACTTTTGCACCAGCAGCGAACCGGAGAAGGGCAAAATATCGATCTCTCCCAGGTCGAGTGCATGTTGCCGCTGGTGGCGCCCGCCCTGATCGAGCAATCGGCGCTGGGTGCGGTTTCCCCCCGTATCGGCAACCGGCACCCCGTTTTCGTGCCGCACGGCTGCTTCCGCTGTGTGGGCGACGACGACTGGGTTGTGGTGGCGATTTGCGACGACCGCCAATGGCAGGCAACCTGCCACCTGCTGGGACGCAAGGATCTGGCCGCCCTCACCGCGCACCAGCGGCGGGATCGGGAAGATGAACTGGAAGCGCTGATCGCCGATTGGACCGCCAAACGTACGGCCGAGGACGCGATGGACGCCCTTCAGGCGGTGGCCGTCGCCGCGGGCGTGGTGCGGCGGCCCGGCGATCTGACAGACGATCCGCACCTTGCCGAACGCGGCTTCTGGCACCGGCTGGATCGACCGTTCATCGGCATGCACTGGCAGTCTTCGGCGGCGTGGCGGGAGGGCCGGGATTCCTATCCGGTGCGACGGGTCGCCCCGACATTGGGACAGGACAACGAAGCCATTCTGGGCGGGATGCTGGGGCTGGACGCCGCAACGCTGGAACGACTGGCCACCGAGGATATTATCGGCACAGTACCGAAGCCGCGACGTGCCCAGGGCGACGCTTAAATCCAGGACCATCCGGACCAACCAAAACGGAGGAAACAACAATGACACGGCTGACAGGACGCAGAATCATCATCACCGGCGGCGCATCCGGCATCGGACGCGCCACCGCTCGGTTGTTCAGGCAAGAAGGCGCGGCGGTCGCGATCCTCGATCGCTCCGACAACGCCGCCAAGGCTGTCGCCGGGGAGATCGGCGCGGTCGCCTTCGGCTGCGACGTGGCCGATCCGGCCTCCATCGCCGACGCGGTTGGCAAAGCGGCCGAGGCCATGGGCGGCCTGGATGGCGTGGTCAACGCCGCCGGTATCCTGTCGGAAACCGGGATCGCCGACACGACGGCCGATGCCTTCTCCCGCACCGTCGCGGTGAACCTGACGGGCACCTTCCTGGTGATCCAGGCTGCCGCACCGTTCATCCAGGCGGCAGGCAGGGGGACGATCGTCAACATCGCATCCGGCGTCGGGTTGATGCCGACCGGGCCGGGCAGCATCGCCTATGTCGCATCAAAAGGCGGAGTCATCGCGATGACGAAGGCGGCGGCGATGGAGCTGGCACCCGCCATCCGGGTCAACTCGGTGTGCCCGGGGGCGGTGGAGACGGCGATGACGGCCGGCCATATCCGCACGGCGGCCGGGGATCCAAATCCCGCGATCGCCAGCCGCTACGCCCTGAAACGCCACGCTCAGCCGGAGGAACTGGCAGCGGCGATCCTGTTCCTGACGTCGGATGAATCGTCGTTCATGACCGGAATCGCCTTGCCGGTCGATGGCGGACGCACCTTCCATTGACCAACCGCGGCAGGCCGGGGGGGGGCGCCGCCCGGCCTGCTTTTATTTCGCGGCGGCCGCTCGTTCGGCTGATGTAGGGCCCGCCTTTCCTGCAGACCCATCCATCTGCTCCCGCGCCGGGGCACCGAACCCTATGGCCCGACGAACGCGCCGCCATTCACGTCCAGGATCGCCCCCGACAAATAGCTCGCGGCCGCGGTGCATAAAAACGCGATCGGCCAGGCTAGTTCCTCGGCCCGGCCGATCCGCCCCATCGGCAGAGTGGGGCCAAGGTTGAAGCCGCGGGTCATCGCAGTCTCCACCGGGCCGGGTGCCACCGCGTTGACCAGCACGCCCCGCCCCACGGCATTGCGCGACAGCCATTTCACCAGCGCATGGACCGCGCCTTTTGACGCCGAATAATCGGGCGGCGTGCTGATCGATGTCCCGCCAGTCTTCCCGGCCACCGACCCCACCAACACGATGTTGCCGCCGCCGAATCCGGCCATGTGATCGATCGCCGCCGCGGCGAGTTGCAGCGGCACCCGCACGTTCACATCCATCACCCGGTGAAACCGCTCGTGCCACGCGGTGTCCTCCCGCCACGGCCGCCCTTCCAGAATACCGGCACAATGCGCCACGGCATGCACACGCCCGCCCGCGAACAGCGCCGCGGTAAACGCATCGTCGGTCAGATCGCCCCGCACCAGGGAACACACACCGCCGGCAGCCCGCACATCGTCGCCGGTTTCGTCCATCGCCGCACGGTCGCACAGCACCAGTTCCGCGCCCAGTTGCGCCAGCACCAGCGCGGTCGCCTTGCCGATGCCGTTCGCCGCGCCGGTGATAAGTGCCCGTTTGCCCTGCATCGACAGCGCGGCCGGCAGTTGAATCTGTTTCATGGCGGTTTCCTCCGTTCCGGTTGACTGAAATCATCCCCCGGCCGTGAAAATCTGTCCATCATAGCTGCGAACAATGGTTCCGATTGACCTGATGCAGCCCGGTCCATAGCTTCCGCACCATGTCCGATACCGCCCGTAACACGATGACCGAAATCCCGAAGGCATGGCCGTTCGAGGAAGCCAAAAAAGTCGCCGCCCGCTTGGCCGCGTCCGGCAAAACGCACGCGCTGTTTGAAACCGGCTACGGCCCGTCCGGCCTGCCGCATATCGGCACGTTCGGCGAAGTCGCCCGCACCACCTGGGTACGCAATGCGTTTACCCAAATCACCGGCCTGCCGTCGAAGCTGCTGGCGTTCAGCGACGACATGGACGGGTTGCGCAAAGTCCCCGACAACATCCCGAACAAGGATATGCTGGCCCCGTTCCTGGGCAGGCCGCTGACCCAAATCCCGGACCCGTTCGGCACCCATGACAGCTTCGGCGCCCACAACAACGCCCGGCTCCGCGCCTTCCTGGATTCCTTCGGCTTCGAGTATGAGTTCGCCTCCTCCACCGAATACTACAAGGCTGGCCGCTTCGATGCCGCGCTGGTCCGTATCCTTGAATGTTATGAACCGGTCATGGCCGTCATCCTGCCGACACTGGGGCCGGACCGCCGGACGACCTATTCGCCGATCCTGCCGATCCATCCGCATACCGGGATCGTGATGCAGGTGCCGATGGACCACATCGACCCGGCCGCCGGCACCGTCACCTGGACAGACCCCGCGACGAATGAATCGTTCACCACCTCGGTCAAGGGCGGCGCCTGCAAGCTGCAATGGAAGGCCGACTGGGCGATGCGCTGGTACGCCCTTCAGGTCGATTATGAGATGTCGGGCAAGGACCTGATCGATTCAGTCAAACTGTCCACCCGCATCTGCAAGGTCCTCGGCGGCCAGCCGCCGGAAACGATGACCTATGAGCTGTTCCTGGATCAGAACGGTCAGAAAATCAGCAAGTCCAAGGGCAACGGATTGTCGGTCGAGGAGTGGCTGACCTACGCCCCTAACGAATCGCTGGCCCAGTTCATGTACAACCAGCCCCAACGCGCCAAGCGGCTGTTTTTCGACGTGATCCCGCGCGCGGTCGATGAGTATGTCGCCAACCTCGATAAACTGCGCATCCAGCCCGATCCGGCCAATCCGGCCTGGCACATTCACGCGGGCCGGTTGCCCGAGCACGCTGGCAGCCCAATATCGTTTGCTATGCTGCTGAACCTGGCCAGCGTCGTGAACGCCGACACTCCCGACATACTATGGGGCTTCATCCGCCGCTATGTGCCGGGCGCCAGCCCCGAAACGCAGCCGCTGCTCGCCCGCCTCGCCGACCACGCCGTATCGTATTACCGGGACTTCGTAATGCCCGAAAAGCACTACCGCCAACCCACCGCGATGGAACGGGCCGCTTTGGAAGACCTTGCCGGCACACTGGGCGGCCTGCCAGATTCCACCGCCGAAACCATCCAGAACGCGGTGTTCGATGTCGGTAAGCGCCACCCGTTCCCGGATCTGCGAACCTGGTTCGCCTCTCTGTATCAAATTCTGCTGGGCCAGCAGGAAGGCCCCCGCTTCGGCGGCTTCGTCGCACTCTACGGCCTGTCCGAAACCATCGCCCTCATCCAGTCCACGCTCGCCCGCCAAGCGGAGCCCGCCTGAAGCATGACCATGGCAGCGCGGAGTGCCTGGAAGGCTCGGACCCGTCATTTGCCGGCGGTGCTGGGCGTCGCCCTGCTGTTCGGCGCCATCTACGTGGTGCAGCGTGAATTCCGCCATCTGAACCTTCACGATATCGGCGTGGCGCTATCCGCCATACCGCTGCATTCGCTGGTGTTCTCGTTCGTCTGGACGATGATCTCATACTTCATCCTGACGTTCTACGACCGCCTGGGCACGATCTACGCCGGGCACAAGGTATCCTACGGCAAGGTGGCATTCGCATCGTTCTGCGCGTACTCGCTGTCGCATAACCTGGGATTCGCGGCGGTTTCCGGTGCCGCCGTCCGCTACCGGCTGTATGCCCACTGGGGCCTGACGCCGCTGCAAATCGGCAAGACCGTCGCCTTCTGCAGCCTGACCTTCGGCCTGGGCGGCATGGTCCTGGGCGGCGCGATCCTGTTCGTGGAGCCGCGATCGATTCCGTTCTTCGGCCAGCACCTGCCGGCAATCGCGATGTACGGTGTCGGTGCCGCGCTATGGGCGGTCGTGCTGGGCTATGTGACCCTGTCGAAGGTCTTCGGCCGGATGAAGATCATGGGCCACGATATCGAACTGCCGGGCTGGCGGATGGCGATCGTCCAGGTGATTCTCGCCACCATCGATGTCGCCACCACCGCGACCATTTTCTTCGCCCTGGTGCCGCACGCCCCCGGCCTGACCTGGCTGATTTTTCTGGGCGTCTATGTCGCATCCTATACAGCCGGGCTGGCCGCCAACCTGCCGGGCGGTATCGGCGTGTTCGATACCGCCATGCTGTTCGGGCTGGCACCATACCTCAGTCCGCCGCAGATCGTCGGCGCCATCTTCGTCTTCCGGCTGTATTATTATATCATTCCGCTGTTCCTCGCCGGCTCCCTGTTCGCCGGCAACGAAATCCTTCTGCGCGGCGGCGGCATTCTGCGGCATTTCGGCAAACTGGCACCCGTTCAAGCGATCGGCCGCTGGAGCGAGCCGGATTTCGCCGTCACCGCCGCCACCGGCGCGGTCAGCCTCAGCGGCGTGCTGATGCTGCTGCTGGGCGTCCTGGCACCGCAGGCCGACTTTTCCTGGATAAATCAGGATTATGGTGCCCTTGCGCAGCAGGCCGGGCAGTTCGTCCCGTCGCTGATTGGCGCCGGTCTGGTCATCATGGCGATCGGCTTGTCGCTTCGGGTCAATCTGGCCTGGACCCTGACGATCCTGCTGCTGGTCCTTGGCGCGGCCTTCGCCGCGACCCAGGACAACCGGCTCTGGGTGTCGGGCGTGCTGATCCTGACAACGCTGCTGCTGGCGCCCTTCCGGGCCTGCTTCTACCGCCACGCCCAGATCCTCAGCGGACCGCTGCGCCCCGCGAGCGCCGCGACACTGGTCGTACTGGGCCTTTGCCTGTTTGCCCTGGCCACCAACCGCCCGCAAACCCTGGCCATGTCGAACAACGCGTTCTGGGCCGTGATCATGTCCGCGGAAATGTCCAGCTCCGTGCGGCTGACCGTCGCGATCTCCATGCTGCTGGGATTGAGCGCGATCTGGCTTTTGATCCGCCCCGGCCGGGTGCGGTATCTGCCCTGGGATATGAACGCTCGCCGCCTGCTTCGGGAATGGGGCGAGGGGATGGACCAAAGCGCCGATGGGATCGTGCTTGGGGAGGCCGCCAAGGCCGCCATCCCGTTCCGCCGCTGCGGCCGCGTCCTGCTGGGCCTCGGCGACCCGGTGGGGGAAGAAAGCGACCAAGTGTCCGCGATCTGGCGCCTGCGCGATCTGGCCGAACAGGAAGGGCTGGACGCCGCCGTCTGGCACGCCGGCCCCGGCTTACTGAAGATCTACGGCGACCTGGGGCTGACCGCGCTGCCGCTGGGACCGGACGGACTGCCGCTGCCGGAGTCCGAAGGCGATACACCAGCATCCGACCAGTATCTGGTTTGCGTGGCGGAGCGCGATCTTAACCTACTGCTGCCGGTGCTGCCCATGCTGGCGAAGGGGCGGCGCATTGCCGAACACGCCGCGGCCTGAGCCGTGCAATACCTGATCCTCGCCGCGGCCGTCGCCGCGCTGATCGCCGGCATTGCCGCCTGCGCGATCGCATTGCGGCAGGCCCGGGGTTGGCAGATGCTTCGGCTGCTGGCCGAACAGACCCAAAGCGGCGTGCGCGGCGAACACGAAACCACCCGGATCGCGATCCGAACCGCCGAAACAGGGGCGGCCGAACGCCTGGCCGTCTTGCGCGGCGCGCTGGAGGTAGGCACCGAACAAATCCGCACCGCATTGTCCCGTGATCAGGGAGAACTGCGCCTGGCGCTGGCCGAAGGACAGGCCAAAGCAACCTCACAAACCGCGGGCCAGTTCGAATCGATCCGCCAGTTGCTGGACGCGAAGTTGCGCGAACTGCGGGAAGGCAATGAGGCCAAGCTGGCGGAAATCCACAAGACCGTGAATGAACAGCTTCACGCCGCCGTCGAGAAGCAGATGGGCGAAAGCTTCAACCGAGTGATCGACCAGTTTACCGCCGTGCAGAAGGCCATGAGCGACGTTCAGGCCGTCACCGCGCAGATCGGCGACATCAAGCGGCTGTTCAGCAATGTCAAAACCCGTGGCGGCTGGGGTGAGACCCAGGTCAGGGCGATGCTGGACGATATTCTGCCCCCCGGCGCCTATGAAACCAACAAGAAGGTTCGCCCCGAAAGCGACGACGTGGTGGAATTCGCCGTCATCATGCCGATGCGCGGCGAAAACCGGCCGGTGCTGCCGATCGACGCCAAATTCCCGGTCGAGGATTACGAACGCCTGCTGGCCGCCTCCGAAGCCGGCGACGCGGACGCCGAACGCACCGCCACGCGGGCGCTGGAACGCCGGGTGCGCGACGAAGCCAGGAAGATCGCCGGCAAATACATCGCCCCTCCGGTCACCGTGGAGTTCGCGATCCTGTATCTGCCCACCGATGCGCTGTATGCCGAGGTCGCCCGCATCCCCGGACTGGTGGATGATACCGGCCGGGAATACCGCGTTCTGGTGATGGGTCCGACACTGTTTCCC